>NZ_JBEZWL010000026.1:0-69366 GCF_040648015.1 Streptomyces sp. NPDC029216
TGGTCACCTGTCGGTCTCCTCACCGGCGCCTTGTCCGCGGACAAAAGTCGGACCCCCTGCGCGCCCTGGACCATGGTGGCGGTGTGGGAGGGGGGGGAAGTGATCGCGGTGACGGAGCAAGCCCGCCGTGATCTGGGTGGGGGAGTAGCCCTGGCTCACGGACTCGTTGACCGGTCGGCGTCCTCGTCGCGGCTGGAGAGGGGGCATGACATCCACCGCTCGACGGCCCACGCCACCCCATCAGCTGGATCGGCTCACCCCGCCCATAAGCGCCAGCCCGCCGCGAAGACCTCTTGACCGGCGCTCTCGCGGTGGCCCGTACCCGCGGGGTGGCCGACAGCCAACCTCCGCGCTTCAACGCGTATGCGATCGTCCACTCTCGCCCGGCCACGAACGGGCGCCGACTTTTGTCCGCGGACAAAAGTCGGGACGTTCAAGTACCGGCAGCAGGGACTACGCGGAGCCGCCAGAAGGCATCAGGCGGCAGGCAACCCGACCAGGCGGTGCGGTCCGGCAGATGGGCAAGGACCTCAAGGACCCCACCGGAGGGCTCCCGGGTTGCAAGGATCTCTCAGCCGACCAGGCGGCGGCGCCAGTCCAGGGGAGTGACGGTGATGGCCCGCGCGGGGTCCTGGTCCCACTCCGAGCGGAGGCCGACAGCTGCGAGAGCGGCTACGACCTCGTGGCCGATGGCTGTGGTGGTCTCCGATGAGCCGTCGAAGCCGCCGTAGAGGAGCGTCAGGCCGTGGCCGACTGCCGCGGAGTCAGTGCACTGGGTGTGGAAGTAGACGAAGCCCCGGGCATCGGGACCCCCTTCGCCCCCGATCTCGGACTGGCCGCAGCTACGGCAACAGGTGAAGTTCTCGCGGGCAGTGATCCCGGCCTCGTGCAGGGCGGTGAACGCACGGGTCAGCCGCTCAGGGTCGGTCTCCCCCTGCCACGCGGATTGCTCCGCGACCCGCTCCAGCCACATCCGGTCGGCCAGCGCCTCCGCCTGCTCGCGTGAAACGGGCCGACGGTCCCCGCTGACCAGGTAATCCTCAGCGAGCTCGGCCAGTTTGGCACGGGAGGCGTAACCGCCGACCAGCACCTCGCGGACGCGCTCCTCCAACTCCGCACGCTCTTCTTCGTCGAGGTCGAGCGGCGGCACCTCGCGGGCCGGGCCCATGTCCAGAAGCGACCACACCAGACCGGCATCCCAGCCGGCCTCCTGGCGCGCCCAGCCGGCCAGCGCCGCGCTCGCGGCCTCGGGCCCGTCAGCCGTCGCCCCGAAGTGCCGGTCGGCAGCACCGTCGCGGTACTCCACCGTGTAGTCACCACCGGTCTTGTGCCAGACCTGGGCGAAGACGTCAGGCAGGTCGGGTATCCGCTGCACCACCAGGAACCGGTCACCCTCAGCACCGATCCGCCGGACCAGCCCGGCCAGCTCCTCGGCGGACACACGGACGTGCCGCTCCCAGTTCTCCGTCTGCACCACGATCTCAAGCATGCTCAGACTCTGACACACCCCTCTGACAACGGATCCTCCGAGGCCGGGGGAGGGGGACAACCGCTGCTGCGACCGCTCGACCCGAGGCGGGACGGCAGTCGACGGCACTGCCTAGTAAGGGCCGCCACGGAAGAGCACACTGCCGTGGTGGCGCGGGCGGTCGCCGCGCTCGTACGCCGTGTCGGAGCGGTCGGCGGGGGCCGAGAGCTGGGCGAGGCTTCCCAGGGTGGCCAGGCCGGCCAGCACCTCGTCACGGTGCTTCGCGGCCTTCATCCAGGCCGGAAGCCGGGCGAACATCGCCATGGTGGGGGAGGAGTACCGCTCGCGCAGCCGGGCGCCCACGTACGCGGCCAGAGCTTCTACGTGCTCCTCGTTGTAGGCCCACAACGCCCGTCCCGCGCAGCGCGTCTGAAGCCAGAGCGGCTGCCGGAAGAACGGGTCCTCGGTTCCGCCGACCACGGCACCGACCAAGCCGGCACCCCGCTCCTCGGCCGTCCACTCCGCAGTCGCGCCACAGCCGGCGCAGCTCAGGCGGCGGGGCTGGAAGAGCAGTCCGCTGAAGTACTTCGGCTTCTCCAGACCGGGCAGCGGCACGACGAGCGCACGGCCCCCGCACCGTGGGCAGACGACGAGCACCCGCCCGGCGAACTGGACGAGCCACGTGCCGTGGTCGTGGTGACGGAGGGGCACGGGGTACGCAGGCTCGGGACACATGACCAACACCCTGCCAGCCAGCCCCCCTCCCGGTCGACCGGGATTCGGCGGTGCTACGCGGTCCCGGGACGATTAATTCTGCAGGCCGACCCCGTTCGCCACCCTCCAGGATCCCGACTTTTGTCCGCGGACAAGTGTCCGCTGCTGCCTCGCGTGACCCCGCAGCGGGGTGAGCACCCGGTCTGAGTTAGTTAAATTTCGGCCAATTGGCCAACTATCTAAAGGATTTCGGGTTTTGCCGAGTGTGCCCCCTGGGCCACACCGGCCTGCTAGCGTCCTGTCCCATTCCAGCAAGCAACCGTTAAGAGCAGAAGGCGATCGACGGAAACGTGCCTCAATTACGTGCCCCCCGCGACGGGGAGAAACGACCCCGGTGGGACCCTCGGAAGTCCCCCTGTGTCCTGGTGGCCACACTCGACGACCGGCTCGTCGAGCTGAACCTGGTGGAGATCCTCCACGATGCCGACGCCCTGCGGGAGGTCGAAGGCGGCACGCCGGGGGAAAAAGTCGCGGTCATCGAGTTCCTGCTGGCGATCTGCTACGCCTCCGGTACTTACCCAGGCTCGGCTGACGAGTGGCCGGCTTGGGTGGACGAGAAGGACGCCCTCCGGCCGGCCGCCGAGTGGCTTGCCCAGCGACCCGAAGACGAGGTCTGGGACCTTTTCCATCCCCTGGAGCCCCTGGGACAAAATGCGCTCCTCGCTCCGTACCTCGACGAGCACGGGGCGGGCCCGGCACAGCTGGTGATCGAGAGGGTCGGAGACTACAACCAGTTCTTCGACCATCATCACCTGGAACACCCCACCCCGTTGCCCGTCGGACAGGCCTTCCGGGCCATGCTCACCCAGCATGTGTACGGACCCGCCGGACGCGCCCGCATCTCCGGCAAGGAAACCCTCGGTGCCACCATTACCAACCTCGCTGCCACCCGGCTCGGCACCCGCATCAGGGTGATCGCGCTCGGGGACACCCTTGGCGAGACGCTCCGTCTCAACCTCGCCCCTGTCACCGGGGGGCCCGGGGAGCTGAACCGCACCTGGACCGCCGGCAAGGAGCGGCGGGGGTTCACGAGCAAGCCGAGCGGACGGCTGGTCAGCGGTCCGGCGGACCTACACAGCTACCTCGGGCGCTCGGTCCTGCTCCGTCCGACCCTCGACGGGGAGCACGTGGATCGGGTGCTGCTCGGTGCTGGCGAGCTGCTCGCGCTAACGGAGGAGCACCTTCAGGACGCCGTGTACGTGGAGGGAACCGGCAAGCCCCTGTGGGCCTCGGCGACCCGGGCCATCTGGCGGCAGGCCCACGCTCTCTATGCCGCAGTCGACAAGGCGCGCTCCGCAGAGCGCCGCAACGACGGGGGCACCCTGTACGAGAGGCTCGCGCTGTTCCCGGCGCAGAACGTGGCTCCGGAACCCGGGCAGCAGCCCGCACGCCGTATCGAGCTGTGGACGGTCGGGCTCGTGGCCAAGCAAACCACCGCCATCGCGTGGGTCGACGGTACCTTCCCGTTCGCCCCCGGCCTGGAGGCCAAGCTCTACCTCGCCTCCTACCGGGGCTCGGAGATCGCGGAGTTCGTGGCGGCCGTGCTCTACAAGGCCGCGCACTCGGCTTGGAGCGTGGCGTATCCGAATCCAAAACCGACGGAGAAGAACAACCAGATAGCGCGCTTCGACGCCCGAGGCCAGCATTGGGCGGCGACGCGGGAGCCGTTCGACGTGCTGATGGAGGAAACCACCCTCGGCGAGGACGTCCACGGGGCCCTCCGCGAGTACGCGGACACCGTCGCCACCGCCGCACGCAGGTTCCTCGCCGAATGCCTCGACTCGCTGCCCAGGAACTCGCAGGGCACGAAGGCCCGCGCCACCGCCCTCGGGCGATTCGACGACGAGCTGGCGCTGCCGAAGGCTCCGGCCGAACTACGAGGGGAGACCGCATGACCAACTCCGGCGAGGGGTCCAACCCCGACAACAGCGTAGGCAGCGCCGCACTCACGTTCTGGCTCGCCAGCCTCGTCCGCAACCGCGACTACGCGAGTCTCGCCGAGCTCCGGCGGCCCCACGCCCAGCGAGAGCCCCATTTCCGGGCCCTCTGGTTCAGCCCCACCGAGGCCCAGCGCGAGGTCTACCGTCAGGTCGCGTTCCTGTTCGCGGTCTACCACCAGGGCCGGGGCAAGCCCGCCTTCGGCCACGGCAACCTCGGTGAGGCGGCCCGTCGCATCGGGGACGGAGCCGGGCGTGGGCCCAAGGACGCCGGCGCCACCCGCCTCGTCGACCGCATCGTGTCGAGCCGCCGCATCCCATGGCGCCACCTGCATCACACCATTGCACGTCTGCGGGCGTGCGACCAGCACCCGCCTTCCTGGACCCGGCTGGTAGACGACCTCAGTCAGTGGCACGACCGCAAGGCCCGCGTCCCGTACGAGTGGGGCGTGTCCTTCCACATGCCCCCGGTCCGGGCCGCCGCCGCCCGGACCACCCAGCAGACCGCCGCCCCGATCCAGAAGGACATCACCAGGTGACCAGCAACGCATCTTTCGCCGGCAGCCAGTTCCTCTCCCTGCACCTTCTGGAGACCTTGGTGGCCGTGCTCCCTGTACGCGACGAGAACGGCGCGCCCAAGTCCATCGTCTACGGCGGCACCGAGCGGCACATGATCACGAGCCAGGCCCGGCGCCGCGCCGAGCGGGTGCACACCCGGGACCGTGCCAACGCGGGCGTCGGCGCGCTGGCCGGCCGGAGCACCGGTGTCCGGACCCGCGAGTGGGCGCTGATCACCGCGCGCGCACTCAGCACCACCCACGGCTGGGAGACGGACGAGGCCATCCGTACCGCACGCGCCGTCATCGAGGCCACGGGTCTGAAGTTCGGGGACCCTGCCAAGAAGACCGTCGCAAACCTGACCAAGGTGCTACTGTTCGCCCCCGCCGACGCCGGTACCCGTATTGCCGCCCATATTCAGGAGGAGGCCGAGACGGTGCGGGCCTGGACGGTTGAGTACCTGGAGGCACAGGCCGCGGCGGCCACGGCCAAGGGCAAGAAGGGTGCCCGCAAGGGCGGAGTGCTGGAGGAAGGTGACCCGGATGAGGCAGCCGAAGGCGCCCCCGCGGCCGACGCCAAGTTGCCCGCGGTGCCGGCTGCGACCCGCACGGCGGTCCTGACCGCGCTTGCCCCGCGCGACGCCATCGACATCGCCCTGTACGGCCGCTTCCTCGCCGAGATTGCCGACTCGCCGAACGTCGACGGCGCGGTGCAGAGCAGTCACGCGTTCACTGTCCACGAGGCCGAACAGGTAGACGACTTCTACGCCGCCGCCGACGACGCCAAACTCGACCGCAAGAGGAACGCGCTGGACTTCCTCGAAGCCGCCGACGACGCCGGAGCCGGCATGACCGGCTACCAGTCCCTGATCACGGGAACCTTCTACCGGCACGCGGTCCTCGACCGCCTGAAACTGCGCAGGAACCTCCAAGCTGCCGGGATGAGCGCGCAGGAGGCGGAGGATGCCTCCGTTGCCGCTGAGACGGAGTTCGTCACCGCCTTCGTTGACGCCTTCCCAGAGGCGAAGAAGAACTCGACTGCTTCCACTGGCTCCTTGCCCGCCCTCGTCCTGGCCTTCGAGGGCGAGCGCCCGTACAACTACGCGGCTGCGTTCCAGGCCCCCATCGACGAGAACCCCGTGGACAAGGATGGCGAGGGCCCCGCCGGTCCGGCCGCCGTCAAGCGGCTGCTGAACCACCATGCGTTCGTCAGCAGCCGTCGGCCTGACATCAAGTCCGGCCGCGTGCTCACCTACGATCCCCGGATCGATGAACTCCTGGGCACCCTCGGTGACACCGGCGCGACGGCCGTAACCCGCGCCGAGGAGCTGACGGCGTGACGACGCACGTCCTGCTCGTACGGCTTGCCGCCCCCCTTCAGTCCTGGGGAGTCGCGTCGCGGTTCTCCCACCGCGACAGCCACGTCCGGCCCACCAAGTCGGCGGTCGTCGGCCTGGTCGCGGCTGCCCTCGGCCGCGAGCGCGCCGACTCGGTGGACGACCTCGCCGCGCTCGTTTTCGGTGTCCGCGCCGATCATCCGGGGACGCCGGTCAGGGACTATCACACAGTCGGCGCCGGCCGGTTCCCCCTGCGGCCCCGGGACGTCATTACCGACCACCGGCGTGCGGCGGCCGTCGCCAAGAGCATGGAAACGGCGGAGGGGCCGGGCTTCGGACACCATGAGCTGGCCGGCTGGTACGGGGCGCCGAAGAAGATCACGGCCGACCCCGTCTCCGGGACCCTCGTCTCGGCCGAGCTGTCCCGGACGGCGATGATCACCGAGCGCTGGTATCTGTCGGACGCGGCCTTCGTCATCGGACTTCAGCACGAGGACAAGGCGTTGCTGGAGGGGATCGCGTACGCCCTGGAGCACCCGAAGCGGCTGCTGTGGCTCGGCCGGAAGTCCTGCCCTCCTTCCGGCACCCTGGCCGCCGAAATCCTGCCCGGAACGATCGGCACGGCGTTCGCCGCCAAGCGCCTCCTCCCCGGCCCGGAAGGACCCGACACGTCGGGCCGACGCCCCTGGGCGTGGATCCAGACACCGCCGGGTGCCCGGGGCGCCCTAAAGGTCAACGATCAGCCGGTCAGCTTCGATCCCGCCAGCCGGGTCCACGCCACGCGCTGGGAGACCCGTACGCGCATCACCATTGCTCCGACCGCCACCGAATGGGACATCATCCCGTGAACAGCACACGGGCCTCGACGGCCCGCTTTGTCGCCACCCACTCCGTCCTGTCCTTGAACGCCCGCCACCCGCTCGTCGCCAAGTCCCTGGTGGACGCCCAGGAGATGCACCGCACCGTGATGAGTGGCTTTCGAGGCTGGGTGGCCGATGGCGACCCGGATGCGCGCTCCCAGATGGGCGTCCTGTCGACCTGGTCGGTTGACCTCAAGGCGGCCGCCCTCGTCCTGGTGGTGCAGTCCAGGATCCCGGGGGACTGGGCCCGCATACCGCGGGAGGCCTTCACTGCGGCACCGCACATCATCACCGTCGACCGTACCTTCAAGGCGGGTGAGGTTGTCGGCTTCCGCACGGTCGTCAACCCGACCCGGAGCAAGCCCTCCTCGGAGAAGGGCCGTGGGACCCGCAGCGCCCACACCACACCGGAGCACGTGAAGCGGTGGTTCGGCCGCCGCCTGCAGCCTGAGGGCGAGTCTGTGATCGCCGAGGACGGGGTCGTCCGCATCGGCGCTGTCACCGACACCGAGACCCTGGGAATCCGGATGCTGCCGACTGTCTCAAGTGCCCACCGCAGCAAGCCGGTCCGTATTGGCCGCGCTGAGATCCGCGGATCCCTCACAGTCACTGACCCGGAAACCCTGGTGGGCACCCTGTCGAACGGCCTCGGCCATGCCCGCGCCTACAGCTGCGGGCTGGTCCTCACCCGCTGAACTAGGCAGCAGAGCGGGGTGAGGGTGTACCTGGACCCCCACCCCGCTCCAACCATGGATGCCGAGTTCGTCCCCGCACATGCGGGGCCCAAATGGTTCTTGCTCGTAACGAGATTCATCCCCGCGCACGCGGGGAACCACCTGACTCTTAGAGCGAAGATGGATCACGGTTCATCCCCGCCGGTGCGGGGAGCAGAGGTCTTAGCAGCCAAGACCTCTGACGGAGCATCCCTGTGCTTACAGGAAGTACCGTGCTGAGCGGACCAAGCTAGGTGGATTCTAGCCAGGGGATCGCGGCCCCCTCATCTTGATGGAGAATGCGGTTCTGGCTCCAGGATTCTGACCTAGGCTGGAATGCCGGGATCGGTTCGTGTGTCTGACCACACGTCGCTTCCGGTTACGCCTTCCTGCTGGAGTATCCCCCACCCCGCAGCCACGAGGTGGGGGATCAGTGAGAGTGGCGACCGTGTCTGCTCCTCGGCGCATAGTGCGCGCCGAGGAGCAGACGTCACCACATGGCGTCGACCAGCTTGGCTGTCAGGGCGGAGATGACCCCCGCGACCATCAGGGCCAGGAGCCATCCGGCGCCACGTAGTAGAAGCCGACTTGCCTCCGGCTTCCGCAGGCTCTCACATAATCGACGCATCATCTTGGATGCCTCCTGTATCGATAAATCCTCCCCAACTTGGGCAGGGCGTGCCGATGCAGGCTGTCCTGGTGTCAGCGCCATAGTGCAACCCAATCACGAACCGGGCGCCGGAGTGGGCAAGTTCACCAAAGAAGCATTCGCGTCATCCAAGATGTATCAGTTCCCTCGGCAACTCAGAGGTCTTGGTTCGTCACATCCCGACGGGACCTGGGGAGGCTGTTCCGGCGAACCATGATCGTCAGCGTGGCTCGGGCGTCGCGACGGCGCTGGGGGTTGCGGAAGAGGACGGAGGATGCCGCCACCACCGCGACAGCGCCCGTGTATGCGAGGCCGGTGGCAGCGGACAGGGTTGCGGCCTCCTGGAGCACGGACTCCAGAACGGTCAGCAGAACGGACATGCGGTTCCCCTCGGGGTGTTTCGCCTGGTGGTCTTGTCCGCCGGGCGTGGTTCCCCAGGTATCCGGCATTGCGGGGGTGTCCGGCGAGGTCCGGAGAGCCGGATCGGCTGTATGTGTGCAGGTCAGAGGGATAGGAAAATGATTCCGGAGAAGTCTTCAGAGAACAGCGGACAGAGCAGGTACGACGTCGGCCGGGGGACGGCCTTCGGAAAGGCCCTCAAGAAACTCCACGAAGCGGCGGGCGGACACCGGGTGCTGACGCTCAAGCGGCTGGCCGGCCTCGGGGACCACAAGGTCAGTACTTCCAGTCTCAGCGAGTGGCTGCGGGGCGAGCGCCCGCCCGGGCGCGATCACGTCGTGTACGTGCTGGGCGTGCTGATCCCGTACCTGGAGGAGCAGGCGGCAAACCGGTCACCGGGCTACCGTCGGACGCCCTTGGGTATCTGGCAGCGCATGCTCGATGAGGCCCAGAACGCCAGCAGGAGCAGACAGGGCGGCCCAGGTCCGCGCGTGAACGAAACCTCCGCGGGGCGCCTGGTGCGTGGACCGTCCCAGGCCCTCCGTGACGTCCTCCCCTTCGAGCTGGTCGGCCGGGAAGGGGAACTCGCCGAGCTCGTGGCCTTCGCCACGGCACCCGACGACGCTCCCGCCTACCTGCAATGGCAGGCGGGTCCCTGGGCAGGCAAGACCGCCCTGCTGTCCTGGTTCGCCGCCCGGTGCCTGCCCCCCGGGGTCGACGCCCTGCACTACGTCATCGCCGGGCGGTTGGGCACCGACCGCCGCGACGGCTTCGTACGGGCCCTACGGGAGCAGCTGGTCGCTGCGGCGGACGGCAAGCGTTTGCCCCCGGTGGACACGAAACGGCCAAACCTCTATCCGTTGTACGAAGTGGCGGCGCGTGCCAGTGCGGAGCGTCAGCGGCGCCTGCTGCTGATCGTCGATGGGCTTGACGAGGACGCAGACGTCGGCCTGGACGGTCAGGGTATCGCCGGGCTCCTGCCCAAAGACCCCCCGTACGGTATGCGCGTCATCGTCACCGGGCGGCCACACCCTCGCGTCCCGGTGAACCTAGCGCCGGACCACCCCTTGCGGGACCCCCTTTCCGTACGACGGCTGACGGACTCGCCCGCGGCACGCGTCATTCGGGATTTGGCGCGGGCGGAGCTGCGGGCCCTGCTGGCCGACAAGGATTTCGGGCAGCGACTGCTGGGCCTGCTCGTGGCGGCACGGGGCGCGCTCAGCGGAGAGGACCTGAGTGAACTCGTCCAAGAGCTGCCGGGCGAGGTGCAGGTAAGGCTCAGTGGCGTCGTCGGTCGCTCCATGACGCCGACCCGTTCGGACCAGCTCGCGCTGGACGTGCGGGCCGAAGAGGAGGCGGAGGCCGGCCGTCAGACATTCGTCCTGGCCCACCGCGAACTCCATGACACGGCGGAGGCTGAGCTGGGCAAGCGCTTCCTCGCGGCGCGCACCGAGGAGCTGCACAGCTGGGCCCGTCAGTACTGGCAGGCGGGCTGGCCCGAGGACACCCCGAACTACCTCCTTACTGGCTACACCCGACTGGTACGCGAGGGGCGGAGCCCTGACCGGCTCCAGGCGCTGGTTCTTGACCCGAAGCGCCAACTCCGCCTCGTTCAGCGGTCTGGGCCCGAGGTCGC
Source organism: Streptomyces sp. NPDC029216 (assembly GCF_040648015.1). Lineage (NCBI taxonomy): Bacteria > Bacillati > Actinomycetota > Actinomycetes > Kitasatosporales > Streptomycetaceae > Streptomyces > Streptomyces sp. NPDC029216. The sequence goes on from NZ_JBEZWL010000026.1 coordinate 10,331, forward strand.
CCTCGCTGACCTCGACCTGGTGACCGAGCCGGACACGCACGGTATGCCTTCGCTGAGCCCGGCCGTGGTCGTTGCCGTCTCACTCTCCCGGGAGGTTCTCCTCGCACGGGTGCGGCCGCTGCCCGGCTCCGTCGCGCGGACGATTGCCCGGCTCGGTGATGTACGACGGGCAAGGGCCCTGGCAGCCGCATCGACCCACTCCGCGGACAAGGCCGTCAACCTGGCCGACCTGGCTCGGGTACTGCGGTCCATGGGTCACGAGCAGGAAGCGGACGTCGCCCAGGAGGCAGGGCTGTGGGCGCGTAAGGCGCTGCGGGAGACTGGCAGTCTCCACGACCACGCCGCCGATGAGGCGGAGGCCGCGGTCGGCCATGTGGCCATCACCTTGCTGGAGATGGGCCTGTACGAGGAAGGCCTGGAGCTGCTCCGTTCCACGCACGGGATGAGTGAGGCGCGTATCGAGGCATGGGCGCAGGCCGCCGCCCTGCTGGCGCTGGACCGCCCGGACTCCGCCGCCGAGCTATTGGACGCACTGGAGGAACAGGCTGAAGAGCTGGCCGTCCAAGAACCGGCGAACGGATCCGCTGCAGCCGCCGTCCAGCTGTGGCAGGCCGTGGCCACTGCTGCCCCCGACCGCGCAGCGCGGCTTCACGACCGCGTCCTGGAGCATGCACGAGAGGTCTGGTGCGGGGCGCCAACACTGGAGAATGTGACCGTCGTCGCGGCTGCAGCCTCGCTCGTGGCACAGACCATGCCCGGCGAACCCCAGCAGCTGCTGGACGAAGTCTGCCGACACGTGGAGTGCGTCCTGTGCACCGGGACCGCTCAGCGGTCGCCCAGGGACGCCTTCCATCTCGAGTTCGGGTTCCGGCACACCCTAGCCCAGCTCGAGCAGGCACTCACCGACACCGGTGCACCGCCGGAGACGATGGAGAGCCTGCTGGAATGTGCGCTACAGGTGCTCCCCGCGGAACCGGACGACCAGGCGAACGACGCCGGCGACCCTGACGAGGACACGATGAAGGCGGGGAGGCTCGCCGACGATGCCTTCCGTGCTGCGGACCGCGGTGCCGACGACGAGGCCGAGCGCCATTTGGAGGAGGCCCTGGCTCTCTTGCCGACCGGTGGGCCGGGCACAGGCCGTGGTCCCGTCTGGCTTCCGGCCCTAGCGGCAGCGCTCGTCCGTACCGGCGCGGCCGCAGAGGGCGTGCTGCTGCCCGACCGGGTACAGAACCCGGCCGGCTGGGTGCGGGCGCACGCTGCCATGGCCTTGGCCTACGCGGACTCCCGCCTGCCGACCGAGGCACGCGCGCACGCACGGAAGGCGTCCCGGGCGGTGGCCTCGGCGATAGCTCCCGAGGGGAGCTGGGTCTACGCCGCGCAGGCATTGGCGGGCGCCGGTGAGACGGAGTCTGCCCTGGAGCTCATTCGCCGACACGTGCCGACGGTCGGCGGCAGACGGTCCGTGTGGCGCAATACGGACCGATCGGCCCGCATCGCCGTGGCCGCGGAGCTTGCGAGCCTCCATCCGCAGACCGCAGGCGAACTGGTACTTCCGCTGCTGGAACGTCTGCACGCGACCCGCAACGCCCCCACCACCCAAGGGCTGCTGCCCGCGCTGGCCGAGCTCCTTCCGGCCTGTACCCACCTCCTGCCCGAGCAGCAACGGCTCCTAGATGCGCTGAGAGAGGAGGGCATCGCACAGGTTACGGCGAGCGGCCGGGCATCCAGGACGCCCGAGGCCGTCGTGGTACATGCTCTCCTGCGCGTCGGTGGCGGAGAGGATCCCGGACCGCAGCTGGAGTGGCTGAGGCGTGACATGGCAAGCCGCGGATCGGAGCACTTTCCCTCGGCCGCCCTGGCCGTGCTGCACGCGGCCTTGGGCGACATTGAAGCTGCTGAGGGCGTCGCCGCCCGGTCCGTCTTCCCGCAGCACCGCGCAGAAGTGCTGACCGCGGTGGCATCAACCCTCGCCCGGGTGACGGTCCGCCCCCTACCCGGTCCCGATCCGGCCCGGACGGACCCTTTCACGCTATCCGTTCAGGACCTGGCCCTGAAGGTGACGTCGACTGTGCCGCCCGACGACGAGGCTGCCGTGGAGCTCCTCCATCGAGCCCTGGCCACGACCGGTTGGTACCAGACGCTTCCCGTCCTGGCCCGGCTTGCCCCCAAAGCGGTCATCGCTGTCCGGGACATCGCTGTCGTCCACCTTCCCGTCATGGGAGGCGTCTCAACCCACTGACGTGTGCACACTCCTCGTCACGAGGCGAGTCGGGCCCTGTCTGAGGTTTGCCGCGTAGGCTGGGCTGACGTAGGCGCGAATGTTGCCGTAGCCGTCCAGGTAGCCTTGCTCCTTGCCAGTTTCCAGGCGTTGGTGCAGTCCTCCTGCCATCGCTGGTCGAGGTAGGGGCTTGAAGGCCTCGAGCTTGGTGCGGTGGCACGTCACTGGCCGGTGACCAACTGTTCCGCCGCGTGGTATGGGCGAAGCGGAGGATCGTGCTGAAGCCCATGCCGAGTTGTTGGGCGACGGACGCCATTTGCTGGGCGAAGTCCACGAAGTTGGTCCCGCGTGGTGTCGGAGAGGGCTTCGTACTCGTGCACGCGCAGTCCGGGCGCCGCACCGAACCCGGCGGTGAAGTCCTTGAGCTGGACGCGGGTTCCGCGGGCGTACTCTCGGACTGATCCACGCCGAGGAACGAACCCACCACACCGGTGTTGCTGACGTCGTGCTGGGCGGCGTGTGCTCGATAGCGTCGGCCAGTGATGGGGATTCTTGAAAATGGCCGCTGTCGCTCTTCGCCTCACTTCGTTGCTGCTTGAACAGTGTGGGGGGTGGGGAGCCCGGTGATCGTGAACCTCAGCTGGTGGTCAGTTGATCAGCCCGCACTTCGAATTCGACGTGGCCTTCGAGCGATTCGAGTCCCCAAGGAGCGACGGAGATCCTGACCGTCCCCGAGGTGCCGGCAGTGTTGCCGGTGGTCAAGACGTCACAGAGGATGCCGACCTGGACCGGGTAGCGTGAGTCGGGGGCCAAGTCGTCACTTGCGGTGAAGACGGGCCACTTGTCGACGAAGGCCCACTGCTGGTGGTGGGCGTCTGTGAAGCAGACCTCGACGAGACCGGGCTGGGGTTCGTTGTCGACCCATCGGACCGCTTCGCAACGTAGGAAGACCATGGGCAGACTCTGCCAGTGGGGGCTGCGGTCGGCAGCCGGATTTCCAGGCTGCCGACCAGCTGTTGGTGCTGTCACGGAGCCCGGCGGAGTGAGACGACATCGGGAAGGCCGGTTGGGATGGAGGGCCGGGCGGCTTCCGGTGTTGCCAGGAGGGCGACGATGGTGACGGGCTGCTGGCAGTGGGGGCAGTTGCGGGTTGCCGTGGGCTCCAGCGGGTCCCGATCCGGGACCTGGCGGTATGCGGATCGCGACGGGGGTTTGGGCGTCGCCGGTAGGCCGGGCGTCGCGGGCAGCGGGCTGTCCCGCCGAGCTTGCGTATGACCACGTCGAGGGCCTGGACAGGTGAGGGAAGTCCTCGGACTCCGAAAGCACCGCACGCCACCGGCCCGAATGGGTGAGCGCGCCAACCAGGGGTGGGCGTTCTCACCTACTCCCCACTCTTCTGGCGGGCTCGGTAGCTCCAGCCAGTCGAACTGGATCTCTTCGCCCGGCGGATGCGCGATCACCGCGAGGTTCCTGCCGGTGGAGGCGTGGCAGGGCTCGCAGTGCAGGCGAGCCTGATAGCGGCGCAGTGCTCGGGTGAAGGTCGAGTACGCGCCTTCTTAACCGAGTTCGGATACCTCGTCAAACAGGGTCGAGGACCACAAGTGGGGGTCGTCAGCCAGCCGCTGACGACAGTACGGCAGGAACGGTACGAATGCGTCCGGGCCCTCCCGTCGCTCGCTCGGGGTCCGCTCGCCGTTCAGATAGGCATGGATCGTCTTGCGATCGCGGCCCAGATGCCGTGCGATCGCCGAGATCGTCCATCCCTGACGACGCAGAGCATGAGCGTCCACGTCTTCCTCCCGAGTGAGCAATCGGGCCCCCGAACAGGCCGCATTCCTAGCTCACGCAGGCTCTCCACGACACACCGACATCAGTTCGACACGCGGGGAGGATCACTCAATGGATGGGGAGATCAAGAGAGCAGGTTTGCCCTACCCCTGAGCGACAACTGGGGAAATCCAAATATCCGCATCATCCCACGTGTACCTCACGGAACAGGCCGGGCAGGTCGCGAGGCGGAGCGGAATTTGAGGGAGGGGAACGGGCGGCTGTTCTGGCAGCGCGGTCGGCTGTCGGACAGCGCTCGTTCCAGTCGGGAGCGGCGTCCGGCGTGGCCCGTCGGGGCACGTGTCAGGGCTGCGCGGGCCGGGCGCCCAAGCCGAGGCTGCGCGCAGTGCGGGAAGTCGCCTGCGAGAGCCGTGCCGGCAGCGAGTCGGGTGCGGGGATGCCGATCGGCCGGACCCGCCCGTTGTGCAGTGCGGTGAATCGCCAAGTCCCGCCGGTGCGGACCGCGACGAGCGTCTGCCGGGACAGCCGGCGCTTGGGGAGCTTTGCGCGCCAGGGCATCAGCACCGAGGCGGTGCCGTGCACGATGGCCACTTCCGAGGTGACGTACCGGATCGACTCGCATGCGCCGACCAGGGCCGAGCCGGCGAGCACGCCGCGGAACAGTCGGTCGTGGTTGTCCACCATCGGAGTGCGGCCGATGGCGCGAGTGCCGTCGTAGGACACGTAGTCGCAGTCCTCGGTGAAGCAGGCGCCGTACGCGTCGGCGTGGTTGGCGGTCCAGGCCTGCATCAAGCGCGTGTAGAGATCGCGGATCTGGTCGTCGTTGTCGTCGGCGGGCATGGGGACCTCCCGAGTGCTATCGTTTCGACTGTCGAATATTACGGTAACAGGAAGCTTCGAATGTCGAAAGATGAAATGCGGCGCGGCATCGCGATGCAGCTCAGGCTGCTCCAGCAGAGCTTCGACGCCTTCGACGAGGCGGTCGCCGCCCGGCTCCGGCTCAACCGCACGGACCTGCGCTGCCTCGACCTGATCCTCGGCGGCGGGTCGATGGCAGCCGGAGAACTGGCGGCCGGCCTGAACCTGAGCCCCGCCGCGACCACCACGGTCATCGACCGCCTCGAGCGCGCCGGCTTGGCCCTCCGCGAGCGCGACCCCGACAACCGGCGACGTGTCCTGGTGGCTCCCACGGATGCCGCGCGAGTGATCGAACGGGAGATCTACCACCCGGTCGGCGAGGCGGGACTGCGGGCCCTCGCGGGCTACAGCGAGCCCGAACTCGCCACGATCCTCGACTTCTTGCAGACGGCCCGCCAGGTGCAGGAGGAGCAGGCGGGGAGGATCGGCGCGTCAGGCGGTGCTGAGGGATGAACCCGCTGGTGGTGCGTGGCTCAACGGGCCTCAGGGGGCGTGCGTAGACCTGACGTACACCTGCACTCACCTATTTGGATACCGTCCAGCGCAGCCTGGGAACCGGTGGGCCACTGTCGTGTGCCGCAGAAGGTTGCATACCCCGAGGCCCTGACTGGCGAGGTGAAGAGTCTCGCGCAGGTTCGCCTTTGGTTGTGGAGGCTGAGGGCAGGCGCTGGCCCGGCGCGGCACGCACCCACCCCGGCCCGAGGTCATCGCCGTTGCGCCGGCCACCTTCAACACGGTGAACAAGTGGGCCGCCGGCTTCGCCGACAGCCTCGCCCTCGGCATTCTCTGCGAAGCCCCCGGCATGGGCTCCCCACTGTCCTGATGCCCGTACGTGAACACCGCGCTTGCTGCGCATCGGGCGTACCGGCGCAGCATCGACGAGCTGCGGGAGATGGGCGTGCTCATCGGCAGCCCAGCATCGCCCCTTGGGTCGACCCACCAACCCGACATGGAGGAGCAACGTGAAGCAGCAGCACGCTGAGGTGCGACTGGGCATCGCCGCAGCCGTCGTGGTGCACGAAGGCGGAGTGCTGATGGTGCGGCGCAGGGTCAGCGAGGGGCGGCTGTTCTGGCAGTTTCCCGCCGGTGGGGTCGAGCCGGGTGAAGCCCGGGAGGAGGCCGCCGTACGGGAGACAGGGGAGGAGGCCGGCCTCGCCGTGGAGGCGGTGAGGCTGCTGGGGGAGCGGGTCCACCCGGATACCGGCCGACTTGTCTCCTACACCGCCTGCGAGGTGACCGGCGGCCACGCCCACCTCGCGGACACCGACGAGCTGGCCGAGCTCGCGTGGGTGGCCCACGGCGCGATCTCGCAGTACATCCCGTACCCGCTGTTCGAGCCGGTGCAAGCACACCTGGACGTTGTCCTGGAGCGCTGACGGCCACTGCCCGAGCGCGCCGTCACCTTGATGCCGTAAGGCACGCCGATCGGGCCCCCGCCGGGCCCCTGCGCCGCCATCACCGCCGCGGCGTCAGGGCGTTCCCGCGGAAGACGCATCCCCGGGCCGACGTCTACGGAGTGCGTACGAAGGCCCCCGCGCGGGCCGCCGCCACCGCCGCCCCGGCCGCCCGGTGGGCCGCGGCTTCGTCCAGCGGGGCGTCCGTGGTCAGGAGCCGGTAGTACAGCGGGGCGGAGACGGCGCGTACCACCTCGGCGGCGTCGGTGTCCTCGGGCAACTCCCCCCGTGCGACGGCCTCCTGGACGCACTGGGCCCATTCCGCGACCCGGACCTCGTAGAACCGGTGCAGGGCCTCGGCCGTCCGGGCGTCGCCCGTGGCGGCCGCGATGACGGCCTTGAACAGGGGGCCCTGGCGCGGGTCGGACAGGGTGCGCCGGACGAGAAGGGCGTTGGCCAGCAGGTCCTCCTCCAGCGAGCCGGTGTCGGTGCGCGGGAGCGACTGCTCGGCCATGTCCGTCAGCAGGTCGGCGACCAGGCCGGCCACGGTGCCCCAGCGCCGGTACACGGTGGTCTTGCCGACCTCGGCCCGCCGGGCGACCTCGGCGAGGTCCAGTCCGTGGAAGCCCTGCTCGGCCAGCATGTCCCCAGCCGCCTCCAGCACGGCGGCCCGCACCCGGGCCGTCCGGCCCCCGGGGCGCACGGTCCCCGGCCCGGTGGACCCGTCCCCGGTGCCCCCGGTGTCGGCCGCGTCCCGCGACGCGTCAGTAGGCATCGGAGCATCACTCGGAAACGTCATAACGGGTCCCTGGTTCCATTAGTGGTGAGCAGCTGTTACGGTGGGACCACCTTAAAGGGTCTGCGGTCCCGTTACCGCTCATCGTGAGGAGTCCGTCATGGAATACAGGCAGCTCGGTGCGTCCGGCCTCAAGGTCCCCGCCCTTGGCTTCGGCGCCGGCACCTTCGGCGGCAGCGGCCCCGTCTTCGGCGCATGGGGCAGCACCGACGCCCAGGAGGCACGCCGGCTCGTCGACATCTGCATCGACGCCGGCATCACCCTCTTCGACACCGCCGACGTCTACTCGGCGGGCGCCTCGGAGGAAGTCCTCGGTCAGGCCGTCAAGGGCCGCCGCGACCAGGTCCTCATCTCCACCAAGGCGGGCCTGCCCACCGGCGACGGCCCCGGCGAATACGGCACCTCCCGCTCCCGCCTCATCGGCGCCGTCGAGGACTCCCTGCGCCGCCTCGGCACCGACCACATCGACCTCTTCCAGCTCCACGGCTTCGACGCCGCCACCCCCGTCGAGGAGGTGCTGTCCACCCTCGACCAGCTCGTCCGCTCCGGCAAGGTCCGCTACACCGGCGTCTCCAACTTCGCCGGCTGGCAGCTGATGAAGTCCCTCTCCGCCGCCGACCGGCACGGCTTCCCCCGCTACGCGGCCCACCAGGTCTACTACTCCCTCGTCGGCCGCGACTACGAATGGGAGCTGATGCCCCTCGGCCACGACCAGGGCGTCGGCGCCATGGTGTGGAGCCCCCTGGGCTGGGGCCGCCTCACTGGCAAGCTGCGCCGCGGCCGTCCGCTGCCCGCCGGAAGCCGGCTGCACGAGACCGCCGACTATGGCCCGCCGGTGGAGGACGCCTACCTGTACGACGTGGTCGACGCCCTCGACGAGGTCGCACAGGAGACGGGCCGCACCATCCCCCAGGTGGCCATCAACTGGCTCCTGCGCCGCCCGACCGTCTCCACCGTCCTCGTCGGCGCCCGCGACGAGCAGCAGCTGCGGCAGAACATCGGCGCCGTCGGCTGGGAGCTGACCGCCGAACAGATGGCCCGCCTCGACGCCGCCAGCCACCGTCCGGCGCCGTACCCGTACTTCCCGTACGAGCGCCAGGAGGGCTTCGCCCGCCTCAACCCGCCACTGACCGGCCGCAATTGACCGCACCCCGGGTCCGACGGTCCGCCCACTCACGCCCCGAGCACCCCGCGCCGGTCGAGGAGGGCCAGGTGCACGGGGGCCGGTGAGCATGCCCAGCCGCGTGGGCAGCGCGCCGCGTCCAGGTGGGTGCGGGCACAACGGAGGACGGCTCACCGGGGGAGGCCCGCAGGAGGACCTGAGGCGGCTCGCCGGCCAGTCTGACGGTGACGGCCTCGAAGCCTGGGGCGAGGTCGGCATGGACGCCATGTGGTCCGCGGCCACCAAGAAGATCATCGGCGTGGACATCGACGACTGGAACTTCGCCCAGGGTGTCAGCACCCTGATCGGCGCCCGCTACGTCGGGCGCGGCTCGTACTCCAAGAGCAAGGACGGCTACAGCCACCGCGTCTCCGAACAGCGCGAGCAGGTCCTCGAACCCGGCGACATCCGCTCCATGCGCAAGGGCACCGCCCTGCTGATGTCCACCGGCATGCCCGTCGCCCAGATCGCCCTGCGGCCCTGGTACGGGGAGAAGGCCATGGCCCACATCGGCCCGCAGATGAAGCAGGAGGAGGCGGCCATCACCAAGCGCGCCGTCGCCGCGTACGAGGAGAGGCCCTCCAACGGCCCCTTCGCGGGCTGCACCAAGGGCGAACACCAGGTCGACCACCGCATGCCGGGCACGGTGCCGAGCGCGTGGCAGTGGCCCGAGCGCTGACGGCCGGGTTGCAGGTACGGCGGCCGGCGCCGCGGCAGCGTCGGAGCCGAAGCGGGCGACGATCCACAGCAGTTGGTCCGCTCGTACGTCGAAGCCTGACCCCCTGCGCCGGGCACCGAACAGGCGCGGGGTCAGTGAGAGGGGCCCGCGGACCGTGTGACCCCGTCCATCAGCATTCCTACGAGATCACGGGTGTAGGCCTCGGCCACCTCGCCCCGGCGGACCAGGATCCGCAGCCACAGAGCGCCGGCCAGGGCGTCCACCAGCGGCGCCGGATCGACGTCGGGCGGCAGGTCACCCCGGGCCACTGCGCGCTCGAAGAGGGGCTGGTGCCGGCCGAAGCGGTCGTCGAGGAAGGAGATCACGAGCTCCCGCATCGCCTCGTGCCGTACCGCACCCACCAGTGCCGCTTCGACGACGGTCCGCCGGTGCTCATCGTCGAGCAGGTGCTGGATCTGCTCGACGAGCGCGGTCAGGTCGCCGCGCAGGCTGCCGGTGTCGGCGAGATCGAACGTGAGGATGGGGGAGTGCAGCAGGGCGTCGCGCAGCAGCTCCGACTTCGATGACCACCAGCGGTAGATGGTCGTCTTGTTGACTCCTGACCGCTGGGCCACGCCCTCGACGGTCAGGGAGTCGAAGCCGAGGCTGCCCAGCATGTCGAGCGTGGCCGCGAAGATGTCCTCCTTGCGCCGCGGCCCACCCTGCTTTTGCGTCACGCCCTGCCCCTTTCGACGTCGTCAGGCACCGGGAAGCAGCCTACTGCAACGCAACGTGGTGTTGCACTTGAGCACTTGCGCCCCCTACTCTGCAACGCAACGTTGCGTTGCAAGCGGGACTCAGAGGGGGAGACATGCCGACGGACCGACCCAAGACCCCGGCGAGGGGGCTGATTCCCGCCCCCGGCCGCCCCGGCATCTGGACTGCCGGAGCCGCCGGGGGCATTCCCCTGGTCCTCGTCCACGGGATCAGGCTCTCCGCCCAGATGTGGGCCCCCCACGCCCGCCGGCTGGCCCCCCGCTTCCGGATCACGGCTCCCGACCTGCCTGGACACGGAACCCGGCGCGACCGCCCCTTCACCCTTGAGGAAGCGGTCGAGCGGGTCGGCCTGGCCGTGGACGAGGCCACCCTCGCCACCGGTCGCCGCCCTCTGGTCGCGGGCGCCTCACTGGGCGGATACACCGCCCTCGCCTACGGGGCCGCGCACCCGGACACGGCCGCCGCCCTCCTCGTCCAGGGGGCGACCGCGCAACCCGACCGATGCGTCGGCCGCCTCTACCGCGCCGTTGCCCGTGCGATCGGGGCACTGGGCCCGGACCGCGCCGCCGGCATGAACGACTGGGCCCTCAGGCGGCGGCTTCCGGCCGAGAGCTACGAGGCCGTCATGGCCGGCGGACTGGCGATGCCCGCCTTCGCCGAGGCAGTCCAAGACCTCACCCGACGGGACTTCCTCGACGTCACGGGCCGCTGCCGACTGCCCGTGCTCTTCGTCAACGGCCGCGGCGACCGCCTCTTCCGTACCCACGAGCGGGAGTTCGCCGCCGCGGCCCGCTCTGCCGACGCCGGCTACGCCCGGCTGTTCCATGTCCCCGGCCCGCACATCATGTCCCTCACCGACCCGGCCGGCTTCACGAGGATCCTCGAGCGCGGATACGAACTCCTCTCCCACGCCCGGCCCGAGGCATTCTCCGCACAAGCGGGGGAGACCCCGTGACCGCCGGGCTCCAGCAGTGGGACGCCGCGTTGCCCCGAAGGCGCAGCGACCGCGCGCGTCCTCGCGAGGAGCCGTCCGGTTCGACCTCCCGTGCCCGGGCCGACGGCACCAGCGGGGTACCCCTGTGGCAGCTCCCCGACCCGGCGGCCGACCGTATCGCACCCGAGGTGACCGCCCTGTGGCACGGACGGGTCTACGGCAAGACGCGCAGCGGCACCGTAGCCCTGGACGCCCGTACCGGTGCGGACCTCCCGACCCGGCCCGGCACCGCCCCGGACCTCGTGAACGGCTACACAGCCATCGCCCTCGCCACCACCACGACGACGGTCGAGCTGATGGCCTACCAGACCGCAGAGTGAGACCGGCTCCCCACCGCGCGGACTCCAGGCGCCGTCCCATGCCGGTTTAATTCACCGTGCCGGCAGCGGCTGAGTTGCGATAATGCGGAACCTCGTCACCGATCAGTCCGTTGGGACAGCCGAGTGATCACCGGATCATATGAAAGGACCCGCGTCATGACGTTCCATGTCACCCATGGAGAGGCTCCGGTAACGCTTGACCGCCGCACCGGACCACACGGTGAGGTGGTTCTGCGGCGCCGCGATGAGACATACGAGATCATCGTCAACGGCTGTTTTCTGATGGATACGTCCGACGGGCGCTCCGAACGGCTCCTCGTCGACGCCGCCCTCGGCCAGATGAGAGCCGCGGCCCCCACGGTCCTGATCGGCGGACTCGGTGTGGGCTTCTCGCTCGCCCACGCCAGTGGGCAGTCGCGCTGGTCACGGATCGTCGTCGCCGAACGCGAAGACGCCATCATCGGCTGGCACCGCACCGGTCCGTTGAGCGCGTTCACGGCCGACGCCCTGGCCGACCCGCGGGTGAGCATCCTGCACACCGACCTCAACGAACACCTGCGCACCACGGGCGAGCAGTACGACGCCCTGTGCCTCGACATCGACAACGGGCCCGACTGGACCGTCACCGAGGACAACCACAGCCTCTACTCTCCGAGTGGCCTCGCTGCCTGCCGCGCCCGTCTCACTCCGGGCGGGATCCTGGCCATCTGGTCCGCCCAGCCATCTCCGGCATTCGAGAAGGCCCTCCGGCAGGCAGGCTTCGAGGACGTGCACACCGAAGAGGTACTCGTCGCTCGCGGCGTCCCGGACGCCGTGCACCTGGCTCGCAACCCGTCCTGAGACCACGGCCGCCCGCATGACTGGCGCCGGACGATTACCAGGCCGAACGCCAACGCCGGAAGCCGGGCCTTGCCACACCGGCAAGGCCCCAGGCCCGGCCCGCCAAGGCGAGGTTCCCCCCGCAACTCCAGCAGGTCACCCGCCGTTGGCCGAGTCGGCAGGCATCGCAACGGGACGCAGAACCGTCAAAGAGTCCTCCTGACGAGCCACCATCGCGAAGGAGAACCTGTCGAGCTCCAGGCAGAGATCGACATCGTCCTGATGCACTCCCTGGTATCCGCGCCGCAGTCCGTCGGCGAGATCGGCGGCTGCCCGGGAAGTCCGTGCTCGGTGGAGATACGGGGTCGCCTGGGCGTCGCCTCCGGCGACACGCCGGCCGATGTATTCGGCGCACGCGAGGTCCTCAGCAGCCCGGCCGTCCTCGCCGGTGGCAACGAACGTCACCGGACCTGCCGCCCTGGTCTGCAAGAACCGCGCTGTCGCGCCGGCCACCACGAAGCTCGCGCACAAGACCAGCGGTGCCTCTGCGACGGCCAGCACGCCCACGGTTCCCGCGGTCGTCTTCTGCACCACCGTGCGGCCGGCGAGATCGGACGGCCTGATCAGCCCAGGTGAGTTCACCGCGTCGAAGCCCGGTGCAGGAGCGCCGTCCTTCAGAGTCAGCCAGTCCGAACGGCTCCTCTTCAAGGCCAATGCCTCCTCCTCCGAAGAGGCCATCACGATCCTCTCGGCGCCCCGCGAAAAGGCCCAGGCAGCCACGGTGAAGGCCCGCATCACGTCGACGACGACCGCAACACGCGGAACATCCGTCAACTCCTGTATACCGACGAAGCGTTGGCTCATCCCGCCATTGTCGCCGAGGGCCGCATCGGCCATTCGCCTGACAACGGACCCCGCATGGTACGCCTGAGGCCCCCACGGCTGACGGAGCGGCCGCACTGAGCTTGTCGTCAACCTCATAGCGTTCTCGCTGTCCATCCGGTAGGCGATGGCCGGGCCGCGCAGCTCGCCGCGGAACTCGGCCCGCAGCTCGTCGGCGTCCATCGTGCCGTCCTCGGCCGCCGTGACGAGCCGGGCGAAGCAGCGCGCCTTTCCCCACGCGGACTACAAGCCGCCTGAACGAAGAGGCACCGGTGGCATCGTCGCCCCACACGGCCATCAAAGAGGCCAGGAAGACCCTCGGGGCGCGGCTGCGTTCTTTAGCTACCTCGGCGCTCTGCGCAGCCATCGGGGACCGCCTCACCTTCGGTGGCAACATCATCGAGACCCGAACCGACTCCTGCCGCCTCGCCACTACCCGGGCCCGGGCCGAACACCAGCCCGCCAGCCAAACCGCGACGGACCAGCGCTCACTCAGCACCGCCACAAACCCCGAAGACACGAGCGACCCACTGATTCATCCGGGCCTCGAAGTCCGTCGCTGAGGCGATGTCCGAGGCCGGGAGGGTACCGGCATCGTCGAGGCCGGCGATGAAGTCCACGTCGGCCCAGCCCCCACGAAACAGTACGACCGACAGCTCGGCCACTCCCGGGCCGGAGACGACCACGCCAACCGAGTCGGGGTCATGCACCCGAGCCCTGTCGGTCTCCAGAGGCTGGGGCCACGGCGCCTCGGCATCCCTCCAGGTCACCTGGTCCACTTCCAGGCCGGCCGACCTCCATCCCACCGTCTGGCCGGCCAGAACCGCAGCCACCTCATCAAGATCAACAACCCTGTCCATGAGGTGATCATCCCTCATGGACGAACGCGGCGGCCCGAGATCCGGCACCAGGACCGCGAGACAAGGGCGCCAGCCTGTTGTTGCTGGTACGGCAGGTTGTTCCAACGTGGGCAATGCTCCTGGCCAGGCAGTCCGGGATGGGGGAAACCCGCGCTGGTTTCCCGCCGGCCTGCCGACCGCCGCGCGGGGCGTGGTGAGCGGCAAGGGCACGGATCAGGACTGCGGGGACTTTGGCTTCTGCCGGGCGCAGTAGGCGCGGGCGCGGGCGCGGTTGCGGTCGCCGCAGTCCTTCGTGTCACACCAGCGGCGGTTTCGCCTCGGTGACGTGTCGAGGCAGACCCAGCCGCACTTGGCGTCTTCGCACTGGTGGAGCCGGTCGAGGTCGTCGCGCCGGGTGAGAGCCACCAGTCCGCGGACGATGACCCGAGAGGCTCAGGAGTGTCGACGAGCCCCTCCCCCGCCCGGGGGAGGGAGTCGGTACGAGCGGGGGAGGTGGACCGGCCGTTGCTCACTGCAGGATGAGCCCATGACCCGATCCCGCAAGAAGCACCTGGCCGCAGCCCTGACTGCGTGTCTCGGCGCCCTCGCCTACACCGTCAGCAAGGTGGACCTGGCGAGGAAGGGCGAGCTGGGCATGCCGGGCTTCCCCGCGCCGACCGGGGCCTATGCCGCCGTCGCCGACGTCGAGACCGCCCAGCTGGCCAACGCGGCCCTCGGCCTGCTGATGGCCGTCGTTGCGCTGCTCCTGCTCCGCCTGCCCCGGAACCCGTTCGTCCGCTGGCCGGCGCTCGTCGTCTCCTGGGCGGGCATCGCGATGGTGGGAGCGGGCGTCCTCGGTTTCGGAGCCCGCGCGGCGGGCCTGGCACCGAGCTTGGGTGAAACCCCTCCCCACATGCTTCCCGCGCTCGCGGCATTGCTCGTCGGCGGCCTGTGGGTGACGGCCTGGACTATCGCCACGGTCTCCGCCACGCGCAGCAGCCGCAGGCGGTGCACCACCAGCGCGAACCAGTGAAGTCAGTGGAGTCAGTGGAGTCAGTGGAGTCCGGTGTTCACCGGGACTGACGGCATCCCGACTCGCTTCGAGCAACAGCCCATCGAGGAGGTGCGACCCGGGGCGGCCGAGGAACTGGCGAACATGTTCGACGCCCCGCCCGCCGACACGGCCCCGCGAGTCCTGGCTCCTGGCTCAGAATTCGGGGCGAACAGGCCGTCAGCGCCGAAGCGACCGATAGCCCGGATGCACGCCCGGAGTCAGCTGCTGCTGCTCGGCGATGCGGCCGAGCAGACCGATCAGCTGCTGGTGCTCGTCGGGGGACAGTCCCTGGCAGAGCTCCTGCTCATGTGCCGCTCCGGCCTTGCGCAGCTGGGCGAACAGTTCGAGCCCCTTGTCGGTCAGGTGGAGGGCGTACAGGCGCCGGTCGGTGGTGTTCCTGCGGCGCTCGATGAGCCCGCGCTCCTCCAGCTCGTCGGCGAACGGAACGAAGCGACTGGCCGGCATCCCGAGGTCGTCCGCGAGTTCGCGCTGGCTTCGGCCGGGGGTGCTGGCCAGCAGGCGCAATAGCCCGGCCTGCGCGGGCGTCAGGTCGAGTTCGGCGATCCGCTGCGCGAAGAGCTGGGCCCCGTGCGCACCCAGCTGGGCCAGCAGGAAGGCGGCGCCGCCACGGCGCGCAGGGCTCTCGTTCTCACGGCTCATGCTCATGCGGACATGGTAGACGATTGACAATCGTTCCAAACTGTAATCATTATTGTTTGTGTACGAGTCACTCAGGAGGAACCATGACCGTCGCCCCCGCCCCCCAGCGTTCAGAGGCTCGCACCCGCCGACCGCAGTCCGGACCGCCGCTGCTCGCCCCCGTCCTCGTCTTCGCCGCGCTGACCTTGGCCTACGTCATCGTGAACAGCTCCACCCCGCACCCCGACGCGTCTGGCGCCGCGGTCCTGGACTACGCCCAGACCCACGGCACCGCGATCAAGATCGGCGCCCTGCTGCTGTTCAGCTCCGCCGTGCCGCTGGCACTGTGCGCCGCGGTCTTCTACCGGCGGCTGCGCGCGCTCGGCATCACCGCGCCAGGGTCGGCTATCACCCTCGTCGGCGGTGTGCTGGCAGCCAGTGCCCTGATCCTGTCCGCGATGTTCACCTGGACCGGCGGCCGCCTGCCGGCGGACGCCTCGCCGGCCCTCGCCCGCGCGCTCGCCGACCTGTCGTTCCTGTCGGGCGGCCCCGGCTACGTGGTCATGTACGCACTGTTCGCCGCCGGAATCTCCGTCACGGGCCTGATGGCCGGACTGCTGCCGCGCGCCGTCACCGTGACGGGACTGATCCTGGCCGCCGTCGGGATGGTCGCCATCCTGACCCTTCTGGCCTCCGGCTTCGGCTACCTGCTGCCGGTCGTCCGCTTCGGCGGCACCCTGTGGCTGATCTTCGTCGCCGCCCTGCTGCCCCGCACCCGTGCCCGGACCACCACGGACCGGACCCGGCCCGCCGCCTCCTGACGACACCACTCCCCACTCCCGACACAAGGAGCAACTCTGAGATGTCCGGCATCTACACCGACCTCAACGGCAAGGTCGTCTTCATCACCGGCGGATCTCGCGGCATCGGCGCGCAGACCGCACGAGCCTTCGCCGCCCAAGGAGCCAAGATCTGCGTGGTCGGTCGCCACAAGGACACCCTGGACCTGGTCGTCACCGAGATCACCGGCGTCGGCGGTACCTGCATCAGCGCCGTCGCGGACGTCACCGACGCCGCGGCACTCGACGACGCACGCCGGCGCACCGAATCCCAGCTCGGCCCCGTCGACGTCCTGGCCGCCTTCGCCGGAGGACAGGGCTACCCCGTCCCGTCCGTGGACCTGACCGAAGAGCGCTGGCGTCAAGTCATCGACTCCGACCTGACCTCGGTGTTCCTCACCATCCGCACGTTCCTGCCCGGGATGCTCGAACGGGGCAGCGGCTCCGTCATCACGATGTCCTCGGCCGCCGGACGCCAGCCCAGCCAGGCGAACCTCGCCTACGCCGTCGCGAACGCGGGGCTGGTCACGCTCACGCGCCAACTGGCCACCGAGATCGGACCGCGCGGAATCCGGATCAACTCCATCGCGCCCTCGGCCATCCTCACGGACAAGGTGATGACCAACATGCCGGCAGATGTGCAGGCCAAGGTCGCCGCCCTCCATCCGCTGGGCCGGATGGGTACCCCCGAGGACGTCGCCGAGACCGCCCTGTTCCTCGCTTCGGATTCGGCGTCCTGGCTGACCGGGCTCACCATCGACGTCGCCGGCGGCCGCGTCACCCACTGACGTGACGTTGCCGGTTCGTCTGCGGGGAGGGGTCCTGCCCGCGCAAGACGTTCGCCGAGCAGGTACCGGGGCTCAGCGTCGGCTCGGTCGTCGCAGGACGGAGCGGCTGCGGTCGACACTGGTCGTCGGTCGGCCTCACCGAAGGCCATGTCAACAGGATCAAGATGCTCAAGCGCCAGATGTTCGGCCGCGCCAGCTTCGAGCTCCTCCGCAAGCCTGCCCTGCTCTACTCCTGAAAGGCTGTTCAGGACGCATCGTCGATGAGCCCGAAGCCCTCCGGGAACCCTTCCAGGAACGCGCGGCGAGCCGGATTGTTCTCGGCGGCGGCCATCTCCCCGACCAGCTCGATCAGCCCCTGCCGCTGATCATCCGGCAGCGTGCTGACCACGTGGGGAACGCCCTCCAGGACCTTGACCGCGTCGTCCGGATCCATCTGCTCGTCTTCGCAACCCTCGATGAACCACAGCACATCGACCAAAGCCTCGGTCAAGGCATGAGTCAGGGACGGGTACGAGGGCGTCACGAAGGGCTCCCAGAAGATCAACGGCAGAGTCCGGCCATCCCACCACACGCCACTGACATCACTGTCACTCCGCCCAGGCCTCCCGGACCCCTCGAAGGCGGCCATGACGTCCAGCGGCTCATCCTGTCCGTCGGCGCCGCTTGAGGCGGCGCGCTCGCTTGTTGGCCCCGGAGCGGTCCACGCCTTCCGCAGGGGAAGTTCCTTGGATGACGCGGCGGTCAGCCCGCCGGTCACGCGTGCGTTCGCCGGACGGGTTGCCATGTCCGGGGATCATCCCCGAGCCCCTGGAGGCTCTCCAGTCCCGGCGCGTCAGATGTTTCCCCGTAGCGCGCGCCACCGTCGGCCTGTATCGCGCGGCGCCCGCGGTGCTCTGGGGGGACTCTTGGAGCCGCCGGGAGTCGTACAGCAGGCGGGCGAGCGGGTCGGCCATGAACCGGCGCTCGTCGCGGCTCGGACCTTCGGGAAGGGAGTCGCCCCAGGTACGGGCTTCCTGCTCGATCGTGCCGAGCCGGAGAGCCATCTGCCGGAAGGAATGCGCACCTCTGACGGCCCCACCATCTCGGCAAGGTGAGCGTGCAGCTCTTGGAAGTGCGGCATCCGTGCGTAGAGCGGACCGAGCTGTGCGGCCGCGGCTGCGATCACCTCGCGATGCCGCAGCGCGAAGTCACGGCACTCGACACGCAGTACGTCCGCGGGCAACAGCAACCCGTCGACGGCGGGCGCCGCGAACGGTAGGCCGTACCAGACCCCGGTCATCGCGGAGTACACGACTGCTCCCAGGTCCGGCGCCGCCAGCGGAGTGCCCGTCAGCCTCGTGGTATCGCCTGGCAGTCCGTGGACTGCCAGGCGCGCAAACCAGTGGACTCCGTCAGCGGTCTGCCGCACGGTGGCGACGAAGGCATCACCACGGCGTAGCTCACCGATGTACGTACCCCTGCCCGTCCAGGCCGGACAGGTGGAGCCGGTATGCGGATCAGCCGCGAGGGGGACCACTTCGGTATAGCGCCGGGGAGCGGGCGGGCCTCGACGTCGGCAGCCGGCTCAGAGCCGTTCGCCGGCGGCCAGTCAGCCCAGTCCGCGGCCGCCTCTGCCGGGGAGAGTTCACCTTCAGGCACGGAGCACTCGGATTCCTCGGCTCCAGCAGCCTCCATCATTCCCTTCCCTCCCTCGACTACACAGCTCGTAGCGCGTGATCGTCCAGCGGGTGCCCGATGCGAGGGGGAAATTACGCATCCCTGGGCCCCAAGCACGACGTCTTATCCCTGCGCCCGCCGATTCGTCGTGCCCGGAAGATGGAGGGACGTCTACCCCCATGCAACCTATGCCGCTATTGCCGGAATCAACGAAAGTGCTGAAAACCCTCCCTTCACCCGAGTAAAGTCCCTGGTCAGGAAGCCTGCTCCCCGCACCCGCGGGGATGACCCCTTCCAGTAGTCCGAGGCCGGGTCCAGCTCGCGCTGCTCCCCGCACCCGCGGGGATGGCCCCGCGACAGGCCCCCGCTCACGCGGGGGCCTGGTCTGCTCCCCGCACCCGCGGGGATGACCCCGCGGCAGCGCCGGGCACCACCTCATCGAAGGACTGCTCCCCGCACCCGCAGGGATGACCCCAGCTCCTCGGCCAGGTACACGTCCAGCACTGCCTGCTCCCCGCACCCGCGGGGATGACCCCTTACGGACAAGCAGTGGATCAAGCAGAACAGCCTGCTCCCCGCACCCGCGGGGATGACCCCGGCCCCGATGCGGGCGATCATGGGCGACCTGCCTGCTCCCCGCACCCGCGGGGATGACCCCTGGTCGTCGCCCTCGTCACCGCAGCCGTGGCACTGCTCCCCGCACCCGCGGGGATGACCCCTACGGTGGCGCCGTCGAACTACTCCTGGAGCACTGCTCCCCGCACCCGCGGGGATGACCCCTACTCCTGGAGCAGTGGCAGCGCCGGGAAAACCTGCTCCCCGCACCCGCGGGGATGACCCCGACTTGGAGTTGCTGGCGCCGGTTGAGGCCGACTGCTCCCCGCACCCGCGGGGATGACCCCGGAAGGCTTCGTGCCGGAGGGGGTGCTGGACTGCGAGACCAACCTCGAAGCCATCCGCATGCTGAACAAGGCCGGCATCTCGGTCCACGCCTCCTACATCGCCGGTGCTCCGGGAGAGCGGCCGGAGACGCTGGACCGAACCATCGCAGGGATCCGGCAGATGCTCGGCGAGGTCGAACTCTCCTCGGTGGAGTTCTCCCGCTTTATTCCGTTGCCGAACAGCCCGGCGTGGGATCTGCTGGTCGACTACGAACGGCCGAACTTCTTCAAGAGCAGCGAGGAGATCGACCGCTACCTGACCGCCCTGGGAATCACCGTGACACGGGACGACCGGGAGGAGATGTTCGCCAGGTTCGGTGACCAGGACTTGCTCGACATCGACGAGCTGGGTGCCTTCTGGGCGGACAACTGCACGCACATCAGCGAGAAGTACGCCCTCGAGCGGATCAGTGAGGTCGACGAGCTGGTGAGTGCGCACGACGTGCGCACGGGGAACAACGTCGGATAGCTCGGAAAGGTGCCGGAATGCTGGGAGTGCAGAACCTGCTGACCTATGCCTTGGGAGCGCTGCTGATCATTCTGCTGCCGGGGCCGAGTTCCCTGTTCACGCTGTCGGTGGCCGCGCGGCTGGGGGTCAGGGCCGGGTACCGCGCCGCGGCCGGGATGTTCCTGGGCGAGACCCTGCTGATGGTGGCCACGGCCGCCGGGCTGGCTTCGCTGCTCCAGGCCAACGAGCTGGTGTTCGCCGTGGTGAAGTACGCGGGCGCCGGCTACCTGACCTGGATCGCGGTGGGCATGATCCGGGCGGCGTGGGCGATGTGGCGACGTCGTGACGAGAAGACCGCGGAGGATGGCGCGGCAGCGAGCGCGAGCGCGAGCCCGACCGTGGCCGACGCCGACCCGGCGGCGGGCGGCCGGCTGTTCCGGCGGTCGCTGGTGATCACCGTTCTGAATCCGAAGGCGATCTTGTTCTTCCTGTCGTTCTTCGTCCAGTTCGTCGATCCCGGGTACGCGTACCCGGCGCTGTCCTTCGCGCTGCTGGCCGTCGTCTACCAGGTCATCAGCATCACCTACGTCACCGTGTTGATCTTCAGCGGTACGTACCTCGCCTCGCAGTTCCGCCGCCGGAAGCTGTCGGCGGGGCTCACGACCGGAGCGGGAGCGGTGTTCCTCGGTTTCGCGGCGAAGCTGGCCACGACGGGCAACTGAGCGTCGCGCGGCCCGGTGGCGGCTGCAGGGTCACCACCGGGCACGCAGCACGCAGCACGCCGTCGCCGTCGGGCAGGACGGCGCGGGAACGGGGCGCGTACGGCGTCGGCGCAGGGGCGCGCAGGCGGTCTCAGCTCAGCAGAGGATTGCCCCTGAGGTTGCCTTCCCCGCACGGCCAGGGCCCCCGGCCAGGGGGCCCAGCGGCGTACGGACGACCAGGACCTCGTTGTCCAGGGAGACGGCGACGTTGCCGTCGTTCAGCAGGAGCGCGCGGCTGATGACCGCTCGGCTGTCGTCCATGGCGAACAGTTCGTGTCCGGCGAGGTCCGCGTCAACGGCGAGCAGCTTGCCGTCTCGCCAGAACACCGTGGTCCCCTCGCGGTCCTTCGCAGGGTAGGACGTGTAGTAGCCCGTCAGCGCCGGCCCGGCGACGAGGGTGCCGTCCGGTGCGAGCCACCGGAAGCGTGATCTCGAAGGCAGGTGGTTTTCGAGCTCGGGGCCGCCGACGCTGCCGTCCTCGTCGACGAGCATCGCCCCGTGGCCGGCCCACCGCGCGGTTTCGGCGCCGTCCCGGCCGAAGCGGCCGGTCGTGAACGCACCGTAGCCCTGGGATCCGATCAGGAACTGGCCGGGGCCGGCTATGGCCTTCCGACCTGTGGGAGCGGGAGAGGTGGCCGATATGGTCGCGCCGTCCTGCAGGTCGAGGAAGAACGTCCTCCCGATGCCGCCGCGGGTGTCGGTGAAGCCGGCTGCGATGCGGTCGGCCGATACGAGCAGTGGCTCCCAGTGGTCTACACCGATCTCCTCCGGCGCCCAAGGTCTGCGCGGCCGGATCTCCCGTCCGGCCTGGTGTCCCATCTCCACCACACCGGGGAACGACACCGCTCCGAGCGTGATCGGCGTGGACCAGAGGCACTGGCCCTCAGGACGGAACCCCTTCACGTTGCGAAAGTCCTGGAGCTGACAGGCGCGGCGCAGTCGGCGGGCCGCCGCACCCCTCGTCATGTGATCGTCTCGGGAAGTCCGGCGTGCGCCGAGGATTTCCTGTGCCCGGACCGCGAAGGAGTGCTTGACGGTGACTGTGGGAAGGACGGGCCTGTAGGTGCGTCGTCGGGTCGTGTGGCCGAAGGCGACTACCTGCCTCTGCCTCGGCCGGTGTCCGGGCCGCCGCCGGGCCGGTGCTGCGAGGTTGCACGGTCTGGTCCGGTCGTCCCGGGGGCTGCTGCCTGGGTGGGATCTCCGGTTTTCCGGGTCATGGTGGTGCTGCGCGAGCGCGCGGTCGTTGTCTCCCGCTCGATCCTGGCGAGACGCTCGGGCATTCCGGGCCGATCCCACTGCCGGTTTCCCGCAGGCGTAGCTGGGTGGTGGTGAAGCCGGCGCTCTCGGCTTCCGTCCACGGGCGGGCGCGTTCGTACCGCAGGGCCTGGCTCAGCGCCGGGGGATTGGTCCAGGACCCTGAGGTGTCCAGCGTGTTGGAGTAGCGGGGCTTCGTCTCGCCGCGGCGGTAGACGCCGGCCAGGTCGACCAGGGCCCGGGCGTCAACACGGTCGGCGAGTTCGAGAATGCCGCTGTAGGACTCGTCGGCGTTGGCCTGGACGGTGAGCCGTCCCTGGCCGCGGTCGGCCAGCTGCTCGAAGTAGCGGTTGACTATGCCCTGGTTGCTCATCGCCTGGGGCACGGCCATGAACAGGCCCTCGATGCGGGCTCCGGACCGGCGGTAGGCCAGCATCTTCTCCTCGACGGCCTGGGCGTCCTGGGAGGTCTCCTGGATGATCGCGTGGAGGCGGTGGGCACGGACGTACTCCTCGGCGCGGGCCATCCACGTGCGGCCGTCGGCGCGCGTGTAGGCGGCCATGAGGGTGTCGTCCTGGGCCATCAGGGTGTCGTAGGCGGGGTGGTAGGGCTTGTAGAGGTCGCTGTCGACGTCGACGAAGCCACCGTGCCGGTTGAGCACCCCGGCCACCATCTCCGTGACGCGGCTCTTGCCCGCCCCGGGCTGGCCGACGAGGAACACCACCGTGGGCGTCTCCTGCGGACGGCGGCCCTCCAGAAGGTCGGGGACGATGCGCTCGCGGAAGATCCGCCGGTTCTCGGCATCCGGCAACCGGTAGCGCTCTACCTGGAGTGGGTCGCTCACGCGATGCCCTCCCGGGCCTCCTGGGCGATCCGCGCGTAGTGCCGACGCGCGGCGGCATCTGTTCGCGGTCACTCGAACGCAGCCCCTCGCGCTCGCGGGCGAGCCGGGTCTGGGCGGCACGCGCCCGTTCGATGACGACCGGGTCCGGGTCCGGCCTGGCTTCCTCGGCGGCGATCAGCGCGCTGTAGGCGCCGACGGCTCCGTTCACCGCCTCGACCGCCGCCTCGTACGCGGCCGTCTCCTCGTTGGACCACCCGTGCGGCTCCAACTGGTGCGTGACGGAGATTCCCTTGGATGCGGACACTGCGGGCCTCCTACTAGACAGTGTGGCCAGTCTTGCCGACGGTGCGCGGGCAGGTATGGGGTTCCGCGCTGCCGCTCACAGCAATCTCCAGGAGATGGGGACGAGCTGAGGGGCGCTCACGCCGCCGCGCCCCCCGCATCACAGCCGAAGGACTGCACCTTGCCGGCGTGCCGAGCGGGAGCGAACCACTGCTTGGTGCCGACGCGGCCAGCCACTCATGTCCGGCGGCATCTCGCACTCCGTCGCGCCGGCGGCCACCGAGGGCCCCGCATGGTCGGCAGGGATACCGCGATCAGGCTCTTCGCAGACCGGTCCCGGGCTCTGAGGAGCCCGGACCGTGGGCTGTCGTCCGACCGACGGCAATACGCCTTCGGAATGTCCTCGTCGTGGATGCCGTATTCGGAGCCGCCCGTGATGACGACGGGACAGCCGCTGGCCTTGCGCAGGGCGATGACCCCGCGGACGGAGTCGCCGCGGATGTCGTCCAGGCTGGTACAGCGGCTGTCGTCGCGGTCGTCGCAGCCGCCACTCGACGATGTGGTGATGCCGGCGGGCCGCCGCAGGGCCATGGCCTGCGCGTGGGTGAGCTTCCCGGGGACCTGGGACGGTGTTGCCGGCGCGGGGGCGGGGGTTCCGTGCTTGGCCAGTGCCGTCCCGCTGACGAGCTTCTCCCAGGTGAGCGGGCCCACGGTGCCGTCGCCTGCCACCCGAGGCCCACCGTCCGCACCAGTTTGCTCCAGGTGGGGCCGTCGATGGAGCCGTTCACCTTGAGGCCGTTCGCGCGCTGGAACGCCGATGCCGCGGCGGCGGTGGTCGGCCCGAAGGTTCCGTCGTCGGCGACCTGTGGCCGCTGGTGGCGAGCAGCAACTGGGCGCTGCGGACGTTCTCGTCGTGCTGCCCCGCCTTGAGGACGGGCCACCCCGTGGCGCTGGGCGACGGCTCCTTCAAAGGAATTCCCTTGAGGCCCTGCCCGGCCGGCGGGCAATCGGCGGCGGGGCAGCCTGATGTGGGCCGCGCTCGCCATGGCTGGGGGTGGTGAGGGCTCCTGCCGTGTGGCAGGAGCCCTCACCGATGAGCGGGGTCAGGTCACACTGCCGCGTTCACGCGGTCAGCCGCGGCCGTCGCAGGCCTTGCAGTCGCCGCTGCCGCGGCAGCTGTCGCACTTCCACACACCGCGGTAGCCGGATCCGTCGCAGGTCGTGCACTGTCCCTTGCCGTTGCAGCGCTGGCACTTGTTCCACATGGTGGGTCTCCTTCTCGTTACTGCCTTGTCGGTTGGATGCCGTCCATCGGTCGGCAGGGCTTCGCCCTGCATGCGGCCCTCAGTACGTACGGGCCTTCTCCCAGCCGCTCGCGTTGTCCAGGGTGGTCGCGAAGTAGTTCCTGGGCGGGGTGGTCTGGCCGTCGGGCAGGTGCTTGCTGCTGAGGGCGGGGCTGTACTTGCGGAAGATCGCGATCGACTTCGTGAGGCAGTTGTTGAAGCCGATGTCGTAGCCGTTGTTCTTCATGTTCTCGAAGGTGCGCTGCGCGGCCTTGAGGTCACCGCCGGCCGTGTTGATGCACCGGTAGGCGTCGTAGTAGCCCGGCTTGTGGTGGCCGTCCTTCTTGATGCTCCTGCGGAGGTCGTCCCAGGTGCCGCCCTTGATCCAGCTGCCGTTGTCCTGGCCGGCGTCGATGTGGAGCTTGCCTCCCTCGGTGGCGCCCCAGATCCAGTGGCTGGTGTTCTTCGGGTCGCGGATCGCCCAGGCGACGTGTCCGTACGTCCGGCCGGCGATCGGGGCGCCCTCCTTGTCCAGGAAGAGGCACGCCCGGCCGCCCGTGGCGGCCTCGGCCGTGCCCGGGGCGACCAACGGTGCGGCGGTCGCCGACAGTACGACCGCGAGGAGGGACAGGACTGTGCGATGCTTTCGGGTCGTCGGTCGGTTCATGGCAGGACTCCGTTCCCGGATGGGTGATTTGAAGGCGGATCAGCTCGTTCCGTCCGCCGCGATCCACTTTCCTGAATGCCGGAAGCCCGCCCCAGACCCTTCGTCCGGCGGGCCTTTGCAGTGCAAGGTGCACATGCTTTGACCTGGTGTTTCACCAGCGCAGTGCAATCGTTGGCAGGAGGAGCAGCGGTGGGGGAGCAGGGAGAAGCCTTCGAGGAGTTGGCGTACGCGCTTGTCCAGGCGCTGGACGACTGGCGCGACTGTCTGCAGGAGGTGATGGCCGGGCCCGGGCCTTCCCGTTCGGGGCTGCTCGCTCGACTGAGGGACGCGGACCCGAAGATCGACAACCCTCTTCTGGGGCATTGGCTGCTCGGCCGCAACCAGCTGCTGGGTGAGAACAAGCGATCAAGCCGTGTTCCGACGGTTCAGGACACAGCCCGGATCGTGGCGGCCTTCCGGGACGATGCGGCGCCCCAGCGTCGGCGGCTGATGGAGATCGCCAGGCGGATCGAGTTCAACCGGACGCAGCTGCACAAGATCAAAGGCCACCAATGGCGAAGCGCGGTGGTCAACGCCCTCAAGGCCCCGGAGCGGCCCGGGCCGGTGGGTCCCGCCGACCCAGCGGGCGCCCTGGCCCCAGTCCCCGGTGATGAGATCCCTCCGCAGGTCCCGGCAGCAGCCGGGTCCACCACTGCCCGGGCCTTCCCTGGCGAAGGCGGCGAGCGGGCCGCGGCCGACCCGACTGCCCAGCCGGCGGCCGCAGCTCATCCTGCCCCTGCCGCCTCCGGCTCATGGAAGCGGCCTGCTGTCGTCATGGGTGCCGTCGGCGTGGTGATCGCCCTGGTGGTCGCCGCTCATGGATGGTCCCGGTCGGACGAGGAGGGCGGTCGGGCCGAGCCTTCCTCCAGCTCAGCGGCATCCGTCGCGGGTACGAATGCCGCCCAGTCCCGTGACGCGTTGGGGGGAGACAGCCGCTGTTCTCCACCCCGAAGCGGTCCCTCCGGTGTTCAGCTGCGCGCCTGTACGAGGGTCCAGCGCGACAAGGTGGCCTTCGCCCTCAAGGTCGACAACCCCACGGCTTCGGCCGCGGAAGTGACGGTCAAGGTGGGTGGCTTCTGGGCAGGAGCGACGCACGACTGCAAGCCGGGTCCTGGCACCACCCGCGTCACCGTAGAACCCGGCACGACATTCACCACGGAACCGGCCCACTGCGAGACCGCGCGCCAGGACGCCCCGTTGGCGTATCAGGCGGAGGCGTACATTGCCGCAGGCGACGGACAGGAGTGGACCGGTCATGTGTTCTCCCCCCGCGCCAACGTCTATGCCGACCGGGGGACCTTGTGGCGGTGCGGTGGCGACGTGCCGTGCTAGTGATCTGAGTCGGAGGTTGGTTGGGGGAGCCCTTATTCCAGCGGCCGGCCTCCTGGATCTCCTCGTCCCGGCATCGACGTCCGTCGACACCTTGAGCTGCTTGCGCATCAGGTGCCGGCCGTACTCCGTGAACGTGGCCGTGGTGCAGGGCCGTGCGGCCCGGCCCTCGGCGGCGCACTACTGTTCGAAGCCGAGCATCGCGGTTCGGCATGGTGCTGCCTGACCGTCGACCGCAGGGATGCCCCTAGTCTGGGCGCAGCACGGTGCGCAGGCCGTCGCCGACGACGGATGGACCGTGGACCGGGCCCACCGTCTGCCCGCGAGATCAACTCCCGGGCACGGCAGCTCCTTTCGGCCGCAGTGGACGGCGACGGCTGGCTCGACGGCCCCGCCTTTCGGGCGCAGTACGGAGAGCGGGCGTTCTACGGCCCCTCGCAAACCATCACCAAGGCCATCAAGCGCGGAGCCGAGCAGGGACTGTGGCCCACCGACATCACCCCGCCGCTGCGGCCGACGAGCCCCGGCCCCGAGGGCTGGTCCAAGACCGGCGGCTACCGCCTCGCCTCCGGGCTCGTACCGGTCTTCCGCGAGGCGTTGGAGCGGCTTCAGTCGACCACGTAGGTATGCGGAATGGGGCTGTCCGCGTCTGAGAGAATGATCGCTTGTGACGTTGAGGTGCTGGTTGTGGCAGGAGTGCCGCACGGCCCTGGGGGAGAGCGGAATGAGAATGCGTACGTGGACGCGCGCTGCTTTGGCGGCGGTAGGGGTCGTGACGGTGGCATCCGTCCTGACCGGGTGCAACGGCCTGCCGCAGGGGAAGGCGAGCACCTCACCCGCGGCGAAGGCGGGCGGCGCCGCCGCGAAGAAAACGTTCCGCCTGGGCGAGGCGGGCCCCTTGCAGGAAAGCCAGAAGCTGAACTCGCAGGACGCGAGGTTCACGGTGACACCCCTGGAAGTGCACACCGGCACCGATGCGGACATGCAGAACTCCGGCCTGCAGAAGGACGACAAGGACGGCCCGCAGATCCCCGTCTTCGTCTGGTCGACGCTCACCCACAAGAGCGGCACGCCCATGGAGCTCGGAGACATGGACAACGACCTGATGATCAGGACGGACTCCGGCCTGCGGATGCGTGCCCTGATCGTCATGATGGGCTCGGCCAAGTGGGCCAACTGCCCGCCGACGCAGAGCACCAAGACTCTCGGCCCAGGTCAGTCGGAGAAGGTCTGCACCGCGTTCCTGATCCCGGCAGGGCAGAAGCCGGCGGCGGTCGAGCTGTTCCGGGGCTACCACGCCGAACCGGCGGAGTGGCCGGTCACCGGCGGCTGAGCCGTACGAAAGGCTCCCGATCAGCGTCAGCTGGTCGGGAGACAGGTGGGACAGGGCGGCCGGAGCCGCAGCCCCGGTTCAGCGGCCCCCGTGGCTCAGCGGCGAATCCCACCCGGGATCGTGTGACGGCCTGCTCATCACGTGGCCAAGCAGGTGTCGCGCCGTGGCGGTGGCGGTCTCTTCCGGCGCTCCGGCCGCCAGCAGCGCGTCAGTGACCCTGCTCAGTGCCGCCGGCGGTATGTCGAGGTCGTTGCAGAGGGGAAGGACCAGGAGGAGGCGTGCAGCCCTGTCCTGGACTCCCTTTGCATCGCAGGACGGAGCGTCGGCGGTACGGATCAGCTCCTGCCATGTCAGCCCGGTCCCTGACAGATGACCCTCCCAGTTGGCGATCCGCTGGGCGTAGCTCCCGTCAGGGTGGGTGAGCAGGTAGTCGATGTCGTAGTCGCCGACCAGGTTGCGGTAGATCACTGCGACTCCCGGGCCATCGGCGGCGGGCACGCGGAAGACGGGCCAGCGCTCCGGGTCGAGGAGCGTCTCGGACAAGGAGTCGCAGTCCGCACCGTCGTCACCGAACCATTCCGGAGCCGGACGCTCGACACATGTTCCGTCAGCACACATCGCCATGAGGTAGTTCGCCCAGAAGCCCGGGCGCCCCACCAGCGGTTCCCCGGAGACCAGCGGGCCGTCGTCGTATCCCTGAATCAGCACGTCGAAAGCTTGCCACCAGGCACTGACACAGCGCGGCCACCTTGCCGGGCCGTGCCCAGGATGCCTCAGGCGTCGTTTATGCCGTTCGCTCGGCGAACGAACCGTTTCGGGCGGCAGCGCGGCCGCATATCCGGACGTAGCGTTCTACCTTGCGAATGTCGACGATCCGCCCGAGCTGGAAGCCTCCTGGGGTGGGGAACCCTACCCAGTTTCTACTTCTTCCTCGACGGGAAGCGCGTCGACAGCATGACGACCCGCAACATCGGCCAGGCGGCATACGGGTCCACGCCGGCTACGACCATCAGGACCCTCGGACGTGCTCGTCCTCCACGATCCGTCCACGCAGGGCCGAGGATCGTCATGGCGGCCAGTGTGATCACGGCCGCCAACGGCGAAGGCCCCGTCCACCGGATGGTGGACGGGGCCTGAACCGGTGTCCCCCGCAGCCGGAGGGGGCCGTGGGGGCTCACCCTGTCAGGCAGCCTGCCGGCTTGGCGGTAAGCCGGACGCGGGTGCCGTCGTGCTCCACGGTCTCGCCCGGCAGGATCAGCAGGCCGGGTTCGTCCTCCTGCCACGCCCCGCCGATCCTGCGCACCTGCACGGCCTGGCCCAGCGCGCCGGCCATGAACACCGTCGGGTCGACCTCCCAGCCGTGCTCGGCCAGCCACCCCTCCAGGGCCGCGCAATCCGCCGCCTGCGCCCCGCGCGGCCATACGAACATCTCCGCCATGCCTTCCCCCTGCAGCTCGTCGGATCAACCGCCCGATCCTGACACCACCCACCGACAACCGCCCTTGGATATCCGAATGGCGCGCGTACCCGGAAGGGCATCGAGCAGTGAACCGGAGGGCAAGATGGGCTGGCGCCTGCCTTTCGAAGACGTGGGGGCGCACCCGAGCCTTCGAACCTGATGGTGCGTCGTGTGCTGCACACCACTCACGGGCCCGCGGGCGCCGGGGCGGTGGCCGGGTGGGCGTGCAGGGCGGTGAGGCGGGTGGTCTCGGCGTCGCGGAATGCCTGGACTTCCCGGGCCCGCTGGCTCATCACGAACTCCCCGACGGGGACGCAGATGTCCATGCGGCGGATGCAGACGCCGATCATGTAGGGGCCGCCCTTCGCCCGGTACATGCGGACCCCGTAAAAGCCCTCCTGACAGTCGCGGGGGTTGTTGAACCGGCAGCCGGCGCAGGTGTCGGGGAGCCGGACGGGGCGGATGTTCTTGGCGTAGACGGTGCGTCCGTCGGGGAGTCGGTAGCGGGTGCGTTCGTCGGAGGTCCCGGCGGTGATGATGTGGCGGACGGGAACGGCGTCGAGGGTGGCCAGGGTCTCCAGGATCGCCTCGCGGGACTGCTCCTCCGTCTCCAGGTTGAGCAGGAAGCGCACGGTGACGTCGCGGCCGTACTGCTCGATGATGCGCAGGGCGCGGGGGATCTGCGTGCCGTCGCCGACGACCAGGTTGGCGGATACTTTGATGCCGCTGCGCAGGCCGGTCTCGATGGTCCGGGCGAGCGCGGCGAGCTTCTTCTCGGCGAGGGCGGCGGAACTGAACCGGGGAGCCTGCACGGAGGCCAGCTCGGCGGCGTTGGTGCCGAAGACGGACAGGTTCACGCGGTCCAGGCCGGCCGCGGCACATTCCTCCAGGACGGAGGCGCCGTTCTCCCCGTTGGACGTGAGCCCGACCGTGAACCCCATGTCGTGGACCTGGCGGACGAGGGCCGGGAGGCGGGGGTGGAGGGTGGGCTCGCCGCCCGTGAAGTGGATCTCGCGGGTTCTGATGCTGCCGCGCAGTCCGGCGAGGGCGAGGGCGAACTCCGGGCCGGGCTCGATGCGGGCGGCGAGGAACCGGGCGCCGTTGGTGGCGAGGTAGATGGACACGCGCCCGGTCCTGCCGGGGGTGCCGGTGTACTGGCCCGGCTCCGCGTCGCTGTTGTCCGCGGTGACGGGCGTGCCCTCGTTGTGGCAGAAGACGCAGGCCAGGCCGCACTCGTCGTCGATCTTGACGCGGCCGGTGTCGTCGGGGCGTATCTCTACGGGAACCTTGTGCACGAGCATGTCGCGGCTCCTTCCGCGCGGCCGGCCCCCGTCGTCCGGCCGCACTCTTCAGGGATGGTGCAGCGGTCAGGACGTGAACCTGAGGTCGGTGACCGAGGTGAGGTCGATGCCGTAGCGGGCGTAGACGGCGGTGGTGTTCTCGCCGGTCAGCCCGCTGCGGTCCAGGCCGAGCCGGTCGGCCATGGCCCAGACCGCGGCCTCGGTGTCGGCCTCGATCTCCAGGTACGGCGGGATGAGCGGCCACTGGTCGAGTTCGAGGCGTACGCCGTCGAGTTCCCAGGAGGAGCGCCGGTTCTCCTGGTAGGCGCGGGCGGTCAGTCCGCTCGCGGTGAGCAGGGCGTGCGCGGTGTCGAAGTCGGAGACGCCGACCTCGGTCTCGCGGGTGCCGTCCACCTGGTCGGAGGTGATCTCCTTGACGCACAGGGTGACGTCGCTGCCGGTGTCGCGCAGGCGCACCCACTTGCCCGCCACGGCCGGGACGGTGTCGTAGACGTAGCGGCGCATGTGGCGGTCGGTGATGTGCACGCCGCCGGCCTTCGCGACGCGGTCGGCGATGTCGGCGGGGTCGATCTCCAGGGCCTTGACTTCGAACTCGGTCACGGCGGTGGTCACAGCGTGGTCCTTTCGGATGGCACGGGCGGGTCGGTGCGGTCAGTTGCGGTCAGTTGTCGTCAGCTGCCGTCAGCGGGGCGGGGGACGTCGGCGGCGACGATCCATTCCCGGCCGCCGCCCACAGGGCGCAGGAAGACGGCGCTCTTCATGAGGCGGCGCGTGGCCGGGTCCTCGAAGTCGCCGATGAACTGCACGATCCCCTCGGTGTCGCGGCCGGGATCGTAGACCTTGGAACCCTCGCGGAGCCAGGAAGGGAGGTCCTGGTGGGACGTGGGCCTGGGTGCCGCGTTCACGTTGGCTCGCTCTCTCGGTCCGGTGGTCCGGCGGCCGCATCCGACGGGGACGCAGCGGGCCGGAGGCGGCGTGCGGAGACGGCCTGCGGCCCGCTGCGCGGGGGAGCACTTCCCGGAGCGGGTGGGTTGCTCCGGGGTGCGATGAACAGTGAACCGTCCGGGTGGTCGAGTCGGTACGGTGAGCACGCGAGCAACCCGTTCAATCCGTTCAAGATCGCTTGTAGGGGGCGTCAATTGACGGAGAGCCGGACACCCAACGGCCTGCTGGCGGCCGTCATCGCCGAGGCCGGAGTCACGTACTACGCGCTGGCCCGCGAGATCCGCACCGTCGCGGCCGAGGCCGGCGAGAAGTTGAGCACGGCGCCCTCGGCGATCTCCTACTGGGTGGCGGGCGGTACACCGTCCGGGCGGACGGGCTCCTATGTCGCCGAAGCTCTCACCAGAAGGATGAAGCGGAGGGTGACCGTTGCCGAGATCGGTCTAGGCTGCGCAGGCGCCGGGGTGGCCCAGGGCGCCGATCCGCTGGACGCCATTGCCGACCTCGGGAGATCCGTCATGCTCCACCGCCGTGACTTCCTCAACGCCGCTTTCGCAGCCGCCGCGGTGGGCTTCCCCCTGGCCTACGACCACGAAGCGGTCGCCGCCACACTCCGAGCGGCCGGACGCGGCGGCCATGTGGGGGCCGGGGAAGTCGCCACCGTCCGGCAGCTCACCGAGATGTTCCGGAGCGTGGACGAGAGGCTGGGCGGAGGACACGGGCTGACCACGGTCACCGCGTACCTGACCGACACCGTGGCGCCCATGCTGGAAGCGCGTTTCCCCTCGGAGGCCGTACGCAAGGACGCTTTCGGGGCGGCGGCCACACTGGCGTGTCTGGTCGGGTGGAAGCATCACGATCTCGGCCGTGAAGGGGCTGCCCAGCAGTACTACGGGCTCGGCTACCAGCTCGCCTGCGAGGCCGATCCGAACGGGCATGCGGCGTGGATGATGCGGGCGATGACCCACCAGGCACTCGACCTCGACCACCCCGGCTCGTGCGTGGAACTGTCGGAGGAAGCGCTTCGGCGGGCCTCGGGGAAGGTGGACCGGCAGACCGAGGCCCTGCTGCTGGTCACCTGCGCGAGGGCGTACGGGGCGGGCGGGGAGAACGGGAAGGCCGCGTCCGCTCTTCTGGCCGCCGAGGACGCGGTCCTGGACACACAGGAGGCGGTTCCGGCCTACGCGGCTGCCTCCGGGCCGGTGGCCTCCACCGTCGCCTCGCACATGGGCAGAACCCTGACGGCCATGAAGGACTACAGCGCTGCCGAACGGCACTACCGTCGCGCGCTGGTGGGTCGCACACCGGGCACGTACCAGCTCAAGCACGGCCTGACTCTCGTGAACCTGGGCAAGGCGGTGGCCGCACAGCACCGCCACGAGGAAGCCGTGGGTCTGTGGTGCCGCTCCCTGGACTTCATGAACGGCGTGGTCTCTGACCGGAACCGGAAGGAGATCGCATCGATCCAGTCGACGGCGGCCGGATACCGCAAGCGCGGGGTGCCCGGCGCGGGAAGCCTGGACCAGCGTGCGGCCGAGCTGCTGCGGGCCGGGTCATGACGGCCACGACCACGGTCGGCGTCGTGGTGCTGACGATGGGGGACCGGCCCGGGGAGCTGCGGGCGCTCCTGGAGTCGGTGGCAGCCCAGGAGGGCGATCCGGCGATGGTCGTCGTGCTGGGCCAGGGCGTGGAACTGCCCGCGCTGCCCCAGGGGGTGGCGGGCGTCGAGTTGCCGGAGAACCTCGGTATCCCCGGCGGACGGAACGCGGGCGTGGACTGGTTGCGCGAACACGGAGGAGCCGACGTGGTCCTGGTCCTGGACGACGACGGCCTGCTGCCCCGCACGGACACCCTCCGCCTCGTCCGGGAAGCCTTCGCCGAGAAGCCGCGTCTGGGGGTGGTCGGCTTCCGGATCGCCGACGAGGAAGGCGTCTCGCAGCGCAGACACGTTCCCCGGCTCGGGGGAGCCGATCCCCTGCTTTCGGGGCCGGTCACGACGTTCCTGGGCGGCGCCCACGCCATCCGTATGAGCGTGATCGACCAGGTCGGCGCGTTTCCGGCGCAGTTCTTCTACGCGCACGAGGAGACCGACTTCGCCTGGCGTGCACTGGATGCCGGATGGGAGATCGACTACCGCGCCGACCTCGTGTTGCGGCACCCGCGTACCGAGGCGTCCCGCCACGCGGTCTACTACCGCAACACCGGCCGCAACCGCGTCTGGCTCGCGAAACGCCACCTGCCCGCGGTCCTGGTGCCGGTGTACCTCGCCACGTGGGCGGCGTACACGCTCGCGCAGAGGCCGCCGCTGCACGGCCTCAAGGCGTGGTGGGCCGGATTCTTCGAAGGGGTCCGTGTCCCCTGTCCACCACGCCGGCCGATGCGGTGGCGCACGGTATGGCGGATGACGCGCCTCGGCCGGCCCCCGGTGATCTGACCCCGGGAGCCGCCCGGCCCACCGTCCGCACCTGCTGACCCTGCCCGCGTTCCCGCGTACCGGCTGGGCTCACCTCATCGACCACCCGGACCCCGAGGTACGGGCCCTGGCCGCAGCCGATCCCGCCTTGCCCGACCCCCCGCTGGAGGACCCCGACGCGTCGGTGCGCCGGGCAGCGGCCGCCAACCCGAGGATGTCACCGGAGGCCCTGGAGACTCTCCTCGCCGACCCCCGTACCGCCGAGGGCGCTGCGTCCAACCCCTCCCTCCCCGTTCCGCGCATGCACGCACTCCTCGACCACTGCCTGATCGGCACCGCCACCCCGCCGGGGGCCGTCCGGCGCTGACAGACGACGCCCACGTAACGATCACAGGCATGTCAACCTCCGTGGACCATCGACTGGCGTCGACACACCAGACAAGCGTTTCCAACCCTTCTCACCTACGCAGCCACGCGCACCATGCTCCAGTCGATCTGGCCCCGGGCGTCGGCATCGGCCTGGACGGCTTGCACGATCCGATCCCAGGTGCCGTCCGCCGACCACCGACGGTGACGCTCATAGGCGGTTTTCCAGCTCCCGAACCGGTTCGGCAGATCCCGCCAAGGGACTCCTGTGCGGATCCGGAACAAGATCCCGTTGTTCACACCCAGGTATAAGTCTCGTCGGTGACCGCGTCCAGGGCCGCGTCGGCGACGGCGGCACGGGGGTCGGCCAGTGCCGCGAGGGCGGGCCCGATGGGCGGGAAGATCGGCAGTTCGGCGGTCTTGCGGTAGTCGACCCACTCGATGACCCCGACTTCGTGGCTGCCGTCAGGCAGTTCGTCGAGCTCCTGCTCGGCGAGGGTGGCCCGGAGTTCGGGGGTGATGTGGAGGCGGTAGATCAGGTGGAGCTTGCGCGGCGGCGGGGTGGGGCCGGGGCGCGTGACGCGCTGGTCGACCACCCACATCAGGTCGCCGCCGTCGGCCTGGTCCACGTCGAGGTCGAGCTCCTCGGAGAGCTCCCGACGCAGAGCCTGGTCGAAGCCTTCGCCGTCCTCGACGTTGCCGCCGGGCGGGGTGTAGTGCGTGGAGCCGGCGCGGTCGCGGCGGATGAGGGCGACATCGTCGCCGCAGAAGACGAGGGCCCCCGTGCGGACCTTGATCCGGGAGA
This sequence comes from Streptomyces sp. NPDC029216, assembly GCF_040648015.1. Taxonomy (NCBI): domain Bacteria; kingdom Bacillati; phylum Actinomycetota; class Actinomycetes; order Kitasatosporales; family Streptomycetaceae; genus Streptomyces; species Streptomyces sp. NPDC029216. Next base: position 45,342 of record NZ_JBEZWL010000026.1, read on the forward strand.
ACGGGGCCGCCTGCTGGTCGGGAGTGCTTGTCATGACGGCCAGTATCGCGGCCGGCCGCCAAGGCCTGGCCGGGCTTTGCCCAGCTGTGTCTTGGCCGGCACGCAGGCCGGGCCGAGGGCCCCGGGCTGCGTGCCCGCCGGGACGGTGTGTCACATCTTGGCGAGCCGGTCCACCAGCAGCTGCACCCTCGGCTCGGTGTCCTCCGGCGGCAGCCGGCCCGCCCGGGTCAGGGTCGCCAGCCCGTGCAGGGCCGCCCAGAACACCTCGGTGAACAGCCCCGGGTGGACGCCGTCCCCGGCGACCTCGGCCAGGCTCTCCAGGAGCGCGGCGAAGGCGTCCTTCAGAGGCTCCGGGGTGTCCTCGTGCGCGAACGCCAGGCCGCCGTCGAGCTGGAACATGGCGTCGTACACCGCCGGGTTGCGGGCGGCGAAGTCGAGGTAGGCGCGTGCGAGGGCGGCGACCCGCCCGCGCGGTCCGTCCGCGGCGGCGGCTGCGGCCCGCACCGCCACGGCCATCTCGGCGGCGCCTTCGAGAGCGACGGCGCCGATGATCTCCCGTTTGCCGCGGAAGTGGCTGTAGAGGACGGGCTGGCTGTATTCGATGCGCTCGGCGAGCCGGCGGGTGGTGACCGCGTCCCAGCCCTGCTGCTCGGCGAGTTCACGGGCCGTCGCCACGATGAGGCGTTCACGGTGCGCCCGTTCGCGCTGCTTGCGTTCCTGAACCGACATGACCTGATTCTAGCACTGCTAGACAATCGAGCGGCAGCAGTACTAGCGTTGCCTCGTCGGCAAGCAACGCTAGATAACGGGAGGGTCATCATGCTCAACGCACTCCAGGTCATCACCACCGTGGTCGTCGGCCTGATGGTGGGGGTGGAGTTCTCCGTCGCCTTCGTCATCAACCCGATCTTCAACGCCCTCCCCGAGGACAGCGGCCAACTCGGCCGTGCCCACGGCGGCCGGATGCTCGGCGCCGTGATGCCGGTCTGGTACGTCACCTCGCTCGTCCTCGTCGCGGTCTGGGCCGGCGTCACCTGGCACCACCACGGCACCGGTCTCGTCGTCACCGCCGGCGCGCTGCTGCTCCTCAGCGTGATCATGTCGGTCCTGCTGCTCGTCCCGATCAACAACCAGGGCAAGACCTGGACCCCCGACAACCGGCCCGCCGACTGGAAGCAGCAGATGAACCGCTGGGACCGCTACCACTACGTCCGCGTCGCCGTCATCATCGCCGCCTTCACCCTGCTGGTCGCGGCCCTCACCTGAGCCGCGGACCCAGTGGGGTTCCGCGACTCGCCACGCTCCACCGAGCTCACGAAGTCACGCAAGGGAGATGAACAATGTCGCTGAAAAAGATCGACACCGTCCTGGCCGGCGCCTTCACCTCTGGTTCGGGACGGAGTTCATCCTGAGCCCGGAGACGACGGCGCCGGGCTACGGCCTGCCGAGCCGGCCGCCCGGCGACATGACCAACGTGCCGGCCCACCACGGCTCCGTGGCCACCGCGCTCGGCGACCACGGCCTGACCGCGTCGCTGATGGTGGTCAACGGCCTGCGGGTAATCCGCGAGACCCGCACGAGCGCGGCCGCTCCGGCGACGCCCGCCCCGCAGCCTGCCTGATCCCAACGGTCCAAGGTGGCCCGGACCCTGGCCGGGCCGCCTCGGCTCGTGCCGGTATCCGCGTGGCAGCGCCCGCCGGGACCCGCATCCGGAACACAGGCGCCTCGGCCGGCTGTGCGGCAACTCCGGCGTGCCCGGAAACAGATCGGCTGGAGCCCCGCCCCCGAGCGGGGCTCTCGCGCGTCACAGACCGGTCACAGCCACCACACAGCCACCAAGACCCGGCGAATATGGCGCGATGCACAGACATCACACCATCACCCTGTTCACCGCAGCCACCGCCCTCGCCCTCACCGCCTGCAACCCCCAGGCCGGCAGCAACGGGAAGCCGGCAGCCCCCAGCGCCCCGGCCCCGAAGGCCTCCTCGCCCTCAGCCCCGGCAACCGGCGCGAAGACGGCCACCCTGCCCAACCTCGTCGGCAAGGGCCTCCAGACAGCGCAGGACGAAGCCCAGGCCGCCGGCTTCTACGCCCTCAAGTCCCACGACGCGCTCGGCCGCGATCGGCTCCAGGCCCTCGACCGGAACTGGAAGGTCTGCTCGCAGACGCCTGCCGGCGGCGGCACCGTCGACACCGGCACTACCGTCGACTTCGGCGCTGTGAAGCTCGAAGACACCTGCCCGGCCTCCGACTCCCCAGCCCCGAAGCCCGCCGGGACCACCATGCCGAACTTCGTCGGCCAGGGCATGAAGGCCGTCCGCGCCTCGCTTCCGAGCAATGCCTCGATCACCGTGAAGGACGCCGTGCAGAGCCGCATGGTCCTCCAGGAGTCGAACTGGAAGGTGTGCAGCCAGACGCCGGCCGCAGGCACCGCGTTGAACGGCCAACCTGTCTCCTTCACCGTGGCCAAGGTCGAAGAGACCTGCCCCTAACCCGCCCAGCCCCCGCCGCCTGGCGGCGGCTCCCGTGCACGAAGGCGCGCGGTCGACGCCCGGGCGGCGGGCCCTTACCTGGAGGTGAAGACCCCACGCTGCTGCCGCACTCCACTCCTGCGGTGACCGACTTGCTCGGTCACGCACTGGCGAGGTCGCGGTGGACCCGGTCGACAGCCAGGTGCCGCACGGTGGCGTCCGCCGACGTTGTGCGCCCCCATCGGGCCTGCTCTCTCCGCTCCTCCCCGACTACCCCGAGGAATCGCTGATGGCAAACGTCCGTGGCCACTACCGGAAGAACGGGTCCTACGTCCGCCCGCACCGGCGCCGGTTAGGCGGCCCCGTCGTCGTGGTGGCGGCGGGCGGGGGCGGGCTGCTGCTCCTGGTCGTGGTCCTGATCGCGCTCTTCGGCGGTGGTGGCGAGGCGGCGCCGGCAGGGACCTCCCCCTCCCCGGCGGTCAGCACCGCGGGGGCGCCCCGGTAGCCTAGGCGTCCGGGAACCAGGGGCGGCCCTGGGCCCAGTGGGTGGCCCAGCCGGTGAAGCCGGGGGTGCCCGGCATCAGGGCGTCGGGCGACTGGGAGCCGAAGGGCATGGCGCCCTCGCCTGCGATCTGCCAGACCTGACCGCGCTGCGGACCGGTCACGATCAGGTGCCAGTACATGCCGCAGCCGTCGGTGCCCAGCAGCAGCGAGCCGTGGTCGAACACGGGGTCCGTCCGGGCCTCGAACTCCTCAGCCGACAGCTCCTCCTCGTCGCCCTCCGCCTCCCACAACCACGCCCCGGTGAGCGGGAAGGGCTCGGAGAGCAGGCGCTCGGGGCGGTCCGGGCCCCAGTCCGGGGGAGTCTGTGCGAGGGGCAGCAGACCGTAGTAGGGCGGACCGGCACGCAGTCCGTCGCAGATCTCCGCCACGAACGAGCGGTACGGCTCCGGCAGCACGATGCCGTGCTCCGCCTCGAAGGACCGTACGGCCTCCCAGCCGGCCGGAGGCGCGGCCTCGGGGCGGGACGCGAAGATCTCGCGGAGGGCCGCCAACTCGGCTGGGTCGCGTGTTTCGGTGTTCATGCCGGTCATCATGCAAGACCCGCAAGACCCGGCCCGGGCCGGCTCCGGGTAGGGCGGCCGACCGGGGGCGAGGGCCGGTGCCCGTACCGCCGACAGCACGCTCGCCGCGCACGGACCGCTGCGCAAGGACCTGCAGCGCTGGCTGACCAAGGCCCGCCTGGCCGGGCTCGACGACGAGAGCATCGAGGCGCTGTTCGTGAACACGTTTCGTAACGCCGCCGGAGAGGACGTAGCGTGAGCGCTGTCTTGCGAGCCCAGGGCCTGGGTAAGAAGTACAAGCAGCGCTGGGCGCTGCAGAACTGCGACCTGGATGTCCCCGCCGGCCGGGTGGTGGGGCTGGTCGGCCCCAACGGCGCGGGCAAGTCGACCTTGCTGAAGTTGGCCTCCGGCATGCTGACCCCGACGGCCGGCACCATCGAGGTGTGCGGTGGCCGCCCTGCTACGGGTGTGGATCAGCTGTCCAAGGTCGGTTTCGTCGCCCAGGACACCCCGGTCTACGCCGCGCTGAGCGTCGCCGACCACCTGGACCTCGGCAAGCGCCTCAACCCGACTTGGGACGACGCCGTGGCGCGCGACCGGATCTGTCGCCTCGGTCTGGACCCCAAGCAGCGGGCCGGCAAGCTGTCCGGCGGCCAGCGCGCGCAGCTCGCTCTCACCCTGGCCATCGCCAAGCGCCCGGAGCTGCTCATCCTGGACGAGCCGGTCGCGGCTCTGGACCCGCTCGCCCGCCGGGAGTTCATGCAGGACCTGATGGAGGCCGTCGCCGAGCACGAGCTGAGCGTCGTGCTCTCCTCCCACCTGGTCTCCGACGTGGAGCGGACCTACGACTACGTCATCGTGCTGGTCGACTCCCGGGTGCAGGTGGCGGGCGACATCGACGACCTGGTCGCCTGCCACCACCGGTTCACCGGACCGCGCCGGGAGCCGGCCACGCTCCCGGCCGGTCAGCACGTCATCACCGCCAGCCACACCGATCGGCAGACCACCCTCCTGGTCCGCACCGACACTGCGGTCCACGATCCGTCCTGGACCGTCAGCCCGCTCGGCCTGGAAGACATCGTCCTGGCCTACATGGCCCGGCCCGCCGACGCGGTACGTGACACCCGGCCCGCACTGGAGGTACTCCGATGATCTGGCTGACCTGGCGCCAGTTCCGCACCCAGGCCGCCGTGATGTTCGCCGCGGTGGCCGTCCTCGCCGCCGCCCTGGCGGTCACGGGCCCGCAGTTGTCCGACCTCTACCGGGCCGCCGGCAGCAGCCTGGTGGACCAGGTCGCCAGTTCGGACCAGACCCTCTACTACACCGGACTGCTGGTCGTGCTCGCCGTCCCGGCGGTCATCGGGATGTTCTGGGGTGCCCCGCTGATCTCTCGTGAACTGGAGACCGGTACCCACTACCTCGCGTGGAACCAGGGCGTCACCCGCACCCGCTGGCTGGCGACCAAGCTGGGCCTCGGTGCGGCGGCCTCCATGACCGCCGCGGGGCTGTCCAGCCTCGCGGTGAGCTGGTGGAGCAGCCCCATCGACCGGGCCGTCAACGGCGGCGGCGCGACGGACACGTACTTCCCGCGGCTCGACCCCGTGGCCTTCGCCGCACGGGGCGTCGTACCCATGGCCCACGCCGTGTTCGCCTTCGTCCTTGGCGTTACCCTCGGCCTGGTCATCCGCCGCACCCTGCCCGCGATGGCCACCGCGTTCGCCCTCTACACGTGCGTCCAGATCGCCGTGCCGATGTGGATTCGGTCCCACCTGGCCTCTGAGGACCGGATCACCGTGCCGATCGAGCCCGGCGGCGCCCCCATCAGCATCCAGGACGGCGCAAGGCAGATCGTCGCGCACCTCGAAGAAGTGCCCGGGGCCTGGGTCACCTCCCAGCAGACGCTGAACGCCGCCGGGCAGCCGACCCCGGTGCCGTCGTCCTTCGCCGACTGCCTGCGCACGGAGTCGGGCCCGCCCGCCCTGCAGCAGGTCGACCGCTGCCTCGCCGACCTCGGCGCCCTGGGCTACAAGCAGCAGGTGACGTACCAGCCCGCCGGCAACTTCTGGCCCCTTCAATGGGCCGAGACCGGGCTCTACCTCGGCCTCGCCCTGGCCCTGACCGGGTTCTGCGCCTGGTGGATCCGCCGCCGAGTGACCTGACAGCCCCGGCGCCACGAGGGGAGCACCCGCGAGAGTCAGCCGGGACCCGGCTGACCCTCGCGGCGTCGACAGGGCCCTGGGCGCTCTCGCCATTCAAGATCAACCTTGCCGATTTCGCTCGTTCAGGCCAACGAGGCGCCCGACGACGAGCAACGGGAGACCTGACCCACTGAAAGCTACCGGCGGATTACTTGCTCCCTGGTGTCCGAGCTAGGACTACAGGGCCGTGACGGCCGTTCCGTTCTACTCCTAGTCATGTTGTCGCACCGGATGGGTGGGGCTGTGGACTATGTTGTGGGGATGACTACCGGGATGGCATTGCGCCGCACACGGATTGGTGACCCGGTGCTCTTCTGAGCGCCGCGCGGGCCAGTGCGGGCCCGCTGCTCGATCGGGGATCTTGCGCCGCTGCGCGGGCTCCGCCTCCGTCGTGTTGATCACAGGCTCGACACGTCAACCACGACAGGAGATTTCATGCCCATCAAGACGCTGCAGATTCCCACCGCGGACGGCCAGGCCGACGCGTTCGCCGCCTTCCCCGATGGTGGCGGGCGGTACCCCGGGGTGCTGATGTACGCGGACGGCTTCGGCCTCCGGCCCGTGCTGCGGGAGATGGCCCGCGAACTGGCCGGGCACGGGTACTACGTGCTCGTCCCCAACCTCTTCTACCGGCATGGCCCGGCTCCGGTGATCGAGCTTCCTGAGCACATCGGAGATGAGGTCCGGCCCGCTGTCTTCGCCCAGCTGATGCCGATGATCGAGGCGCACACCACAGAACGTGTCCTGAGCGACGCCGACGCCTATCTCACGTTCCTCACCGCTCAGCCCGAGGTCAGCGCCGGACCGGTCGCGGTGACCGGCTACTGCATCGGCGGCCTCCTGGCGACGCGCACCGCCGCGGCCCACCCCGGCCGGGTGGCAGCCCTCGCCGCATTCCACGGCCCAGTGGGAGCCGACGGGCCCGACAGCCTCTCGACGCTCACCGCCGAGGTCCACTTCGGCCACGCCGAGAGCGACTTGAAGCCCGAGGCCCTCGGCGAGCTCAACCAGGCCCTGGATGCCGCAGGTGTCAGCTACACCTCCGAGATCTACCCCGGCACCATCCACGGCTTCACCATGTCCGACACCGACGCTTTCAGCGCCTCCGGGCTGAAGCGTCACTGGGACAGCCTGCTACCTCTTTTGGGCCGCGCCCTGGGTAACAGCTGAGGCTCCGGCTCGGAGAACGAACCTGAAGTACACGGCTCTGCGCCTGCTGGCCAATGCCACCTGGGGCCGCAGCCGCATAGTGAACGACCGGTGATCCACCATGGTCGCAGGGCCGCCCCCGCTAGCGCGGGGGCGGCTCCGGTTCAGGCGGCAGTGCCGAAACCAGCTGCGACCAGGTCCTGCTCACGCAGCGGGGTGAAGCCGACGTCCAGCTTCGGGTCGTACGCCTCGGGCTGGAGGCCGAGCTCGTGCGTGGAGTACTCGCCGAACCGGTTGATGTGTTCCGTCAGGTACGGAGAGACATGGGCCAGGTCCTCTGGGCCGATCTCCCAGCCCTCCTCCAGCAACTGCCGGACGACCTCCGCGATGTCCAGGGCGTTATGGAACACCACGGCGTTCGTGAGCAGCGCGTTGAACTTCATCGCCTTCTCCTGCTCGACCGGGTCGTTGTCGGCGTTGACGCCGCGGTTGCCGAACCCCAGCCACTGGGCGAAGCCGTTGAACGCCTCGACCTTGTTCGTCGCTGCGGTTACCCGCCGGCGCAGCGGCGCGTCCGAGAGGTAGCGCAGCAGTTGCACGGTGCCGATCACACGGCCGACCTCACGGAACGCGGTGTAGGTGGCGTTCTTCCGCGAGCCGGAGCGCAGCCGCTTGAGCAGCGTGGACAGTGGCAAGGAGCCGTATGGGTCGTGACGGGCCAGGTAGCGTGTATTTCCCGGATGGGTGACAGGGTGCGGCGCAGCGGTGCCGGCGCGCCGAAGAAGACCGCGGTCACGAAACCCTGGCCGCCTGCCATGCGGCCGCTCTCCGAGCGAGGACTCCAGGGCCGAATCCGCGGCTACTGGGCGTCCGTGCCAGTGCCGGGCCGTCGCATGCTCGTCCCCGTCGGAAGTGCCGGCGGTCCATTCGTACGGGCCGGCCTTCCCATCTGCGATCAGCCAGTGCCGTTCGTACCGGGGGGCGGGGATGATGTCGATGGCGATGTGCACGCTGTGGCCGTTGTGCACGGGCAGAGGTTCCGCGCGCGAGGCGCCTTTGGCGGGCATCGCCGATGACGACCTGATCCGCGAAGTCGCCGAGCTTCGCGCGTCGGTCGAAGAGCCCGCATGCCTGGTCGCTTCGCAGCCGGTTGACCGTCTCCGGATCGTGGACGACGGGGCCGTGTGACGCCTCAGCGATGTGAAGCCCCCGCTGGAATGCGCCGACGGTGCGGGGGCTTCACAGTGCTTTCCCTCCGTACCGGCCATGGGTGCTTGAGGGAGGGCTGACGCCGGCTCCTACCAGGAGTCCCAGTGCGCGCTGTAGCGGTGCCGGGCGGGGGTGATGTCGGTGTCGGCGTCGTGGAGGGCGAGACGGAGTTCGTTGCGAAGACGCCGGCGTGCGGTGCGCTCTTCGAGGTTGGCGTCCTCGGTGATGCCGTCGCTGAAGGCGCAGCAGTAGGCGAAGATCTCGAAGCTGCGGCGGATCTGACGGGGCTGGGGTCGCCGGCCCTCCTTCTCCGCGAGGGCGATTTCGGCTGCGGAGTACCTGAGGTCGTGGACGGTGTGGCGGCGCCAGGGGAGGTTGCGGAGGTACTCCCTCCAGGGTCGGTCGGACGCGTGTTCCGCGTGGCGTTCGATGCCGAAGGGGGTTTGCCGGTGGGGAGTGTGGTGGGCGGTTCGGGACACGTGGGCCTCCAGTGGCCGCCCCAGGGCTTTCCTGGGGCATTACCGGAAGCCGGACGGGTACTGGGTCACGTCATGCTCCTTCCGTCAGGGCGTCCACGAGCGCGGGCTCGGAGCAGCGACCCTTGTGCTCGGGAACGATATCCGGGGTGGCCGGCGCGGTGCCCGGAGTTTCGGTGCAGAGGGAACTACGAGGACTGATGGGTTCGCCGCTGGCCACAGAGAGACGCGCGGCGTACCAGGCGGCGGCGAGGGCGAGCTGGGGGACCAAGGTGTCGGGGTCCGGCCGAGGTGAGCCCAAGAGAGGGGGCAGTGGGGGACCTGCCGCAGCCGTTCCTCGGCGAGCTGCTGGTGAGGGCAGTTCCGGCCTCGGGGACCATCGGTACAGCGGTTGACACCAAGCCGGTGATCACGGTCCGGCCGGTGTGAGCGCGCTGACGCGGTCCTCGTGTGGCGCGGGGAACATCGGTACAGCCGTTGGCGCCCAGAACGATCACGACCTCGGACCATCCGCATCGCATCGTGCGCCAAGCGGTCCGCTCCGTAAGCCCTTCGGGGGTGACGTCCGGGCGCTCAGGCGGAGGCGGCTTCGAGGAGGACTTCGGCGGCAGCCGTGCGGGCGTAGAGGACGGAACGGCCGGCGCGGTGGGCGCTGACCAGGCCCGCGTTGCGCAGCGCGGTGAGGTATTGGGATACCCCCGCTGGGGAGAGCCCGGTGCGGTGGGCGAGCTCGGTGGTGGAGGCCGGGGTCTCCAGTTCGGTGAGCAGCAGAGTTCGTGAGCGGCCGAGGACCGGGGCGAGGGCGCAGGATTCCGTGGCGGGCCGTGTTTCCCAGAGCGTGCCGATGCCACGTGCCGGATAGGCGAGCTGTGGTGGGTCCGGCGGTCGCATCCGGGTGCGCAAGGCGGGGCCGGTGAACGCGGAGGGGATCAGCAGCAGGCCGGTGCTTGCGGAGTGGCGGGGCATGTCTTGTTTCCGGTGGGCCAGCGTGAGTGTGTTGTCGTCCCAGCTCACCGAGGTGTGCAGGTCGTTGAAGAGGTGGGCCGCGCCGTGTTCGGCGACGGTGCGGGCCCGGTGGAAGATGTCGGAGTCCAGCACAGCCCTGATACGTGCCCAGTAAGGGGCGAGCGCCAGCTCCCAGTACGTTTCGAGCTCTTGGGTGACTTTGGTCAGGCGGGAGGTCGGGTCGGCGCGAAGGCTCGATAGCCGTGGGCCCAGATGTCCTTGGTGGCGGGCGAGGTGGTCGAGGTCCTGGCGTACCCGGTCGGCGGGCGAGGCCAAGACCGCATCCCACTCTGCCGCCGGGGTGGGGGCCGGCCCTGCGGGGGCCGGGGTGAGGAAGTCGGGCACGTAGCGGGAGGGACCGATCAGCTCGGCAAGCCAGCCCCGGTCCAGGCCGGCAGCCAGCAGACGGGGCCGCACCTGCTCGACCCAGGGCCGGTGGACCGGGTGCGCGGTGGCCGATGTCAGCAGCCGGAAACTGGGCGCGACCTCCCACATCGGCGAGATGGCGAACCGCACCTGCGCGAGATCGTTCGCAGAGAACGCCAACTCCGCCACGACAACCACCTCTTCATGGATTCAGATATGCCTTAATCAATGGCTCGCCAGGGTATCGTGCGCCGATCATCACGCCATGACCTCACAGACGATCACCGCGGCGGCATCGGGCACCTGGAAGCTCGGCGACCGCACCGTCAACCGGATCGGGTTCGGCACGATGCGCCTGCCCCAGCACGGCGAGGCGTTCGCACCCGACGCCCTCCCGCGCGACCGCGACCAGGCGATCAAGGTGCTGCGCCGGGCGGTCGAGCTCGGCGTGAACCACATCGACACCGCCGCGTTCTACTTCTCATCGCTGCGCTGTGCCAACGAGCTGATCACCCGCGCCCTGGCGCCCTACCCGGACGACCTCGTCATCGCCACCAAGGTCGGACCCGGCCGTGATCCCTCAGGCGCCTGGCTGCCCCACGCCGGCCCCGAGCAGCTGCGCGGCCAGGTCGAGGAGAACCTGCGCCGGCTCGGCCGCGACCACCTCGACGTCGTCAACCTGCGCATCGTCGGCACGGATTCCATCGCCGACCGCTTCGGCGCGCTCGCCGAACTGCGCGACGCCGGACTCATCCGTCACCTGGGCCTGTCCAACATCCGCCCCCACCACCTCGCCGAGGCCCAGGCCATCGCACCAGTGGTCTGCGTCCAGAACATGTACGGCATCGGCGCCTCAGCCGAGCAAGAGGAGCTCCTACGCCTGTGCGGTGAACAACGCGTTGCGTTCGTGCCGTTCTACTCGATCGCCGGCGCCGGACGCACCGCCGGCGCGCCCGCCGACGACAGCAGCACGGTGCAGGCCCTCGCCCGAGCCCGCAGGGTGAGCACCGCCCAGATCCGGCTGGCGTGGACGCTGCACCGCGGCCCGCACGTCCTGGCCATTCCCGGCACCGGCGACCTCGACCACCTCGCCGAGAACGTGGCAGCCGGCGCTCTGCGCCTCTCCGACGACGAACTGGCCGTCCTGGCGTAGCGATCTCACCGCAGGTCAGGCCACCCGGGACGCCACGGTCCCATCAGGTTTGATCCTCCGCTCCGGGTGTCCTTCCCACCGAGTGGTGGCTGCGGACCGGGTGCGGAGGTCGGTCGGTCCGTGGAGGTGGCGGTGGTCGGCTCGCGGTGGTGCTCGGCCAGGACATCGAGCATGGCGCGGTCCTTCGGTGGTCTGGGGTGTCGATGCCCCGCTCGATCAGGCGCAGGCAGGCCGGTCTTCCGTGTCCGCAGGTCTACTGCCGGGGGCTATAGCTGTGTGGCCGTGCGGATCAGCTGGGCGAGGGTGCGGGAGCGGCTGTGTGGGGGCCAGGCTATGTGGGTGATGACGGGGGGTGCGTCGGTGACGGGGACGGCGGCGTGTTCGGCCCATAGCCAGGCGCGGGAGGAGTCGGGGCAGACTGCTGCGGTGCGTCCGAGGGCGATCAGCTGGGCCAGTTGGGTCTGGTCGCGGATCTCGGGGCCGGGGCCGGGAGGGTAGGCGCCGTTGCAGGGCCAGCGGGCGAGCGGAAGATCAGGGACGTCGGTCACGTCGGCCAGGGACAAGGTCTCGTGCGTGGCGAGAGGGTGCCCGGCGGGCAGGACGGCGATCCGTCCCTCGGTCAGCAGTTCCTCGCTGTCGAACCCGGCGAGGGAGTTGAACGGCGTCTGCATGAGTGCCACGTCGGCGCGGCCGTCGCGCAGCAGTGTTTCCTGTTCGCCGATACCGCATGGCAGCACTTCGATCTCGGCGGCGTCGGGCTGGGCCGCGTAGGCGTCGAGAAGCTTCCGCAGCAGTTCCTGAGATGCGGCGGCCTTGACCGCCAGCACCAGGCGATCACGGGCGCCACCTGGACGATCGGCGCCACCGGCGCGACGGGTGCGGCGTGCGGCGGCGGTGGTCGCGTGCAGGGCGGCGCGACCCTCGCGCAGCAGGACCTCTCCGGCACCGGTCAGCGAGACGCCGCGGCGGTTGCGGTCCAGTAGCGAGACGCCGAGGCGCCGTTCGAGCTGCTGGATCGCCCGGGACAGCGGTGGCTGGGCGATGCCGAGCCGCTCCGCGGCGCGGCCGAAGTGCAGTTCCTCGGCGACGGCCACGAAGTACCTCAGCTCACGGGTCTCCAGGGTGTCCATGCCCGCAGCGTACTCCCCGGTGATACCCCACGAGTATCACCGGACACTTCATCGGTGTTGGTCCGCACCGCTGCCGGTCAGTGAGGATCAATGCCATGACCGAAACGAAGACTGCGCTGGTGACCGGCGCGAACAAGGGGATCGGGTACGAGATCGCGAGCGGTCTGGGCGCCCTCGGATACCGCGTGGGCGTGGGAGCCCGGGACGAGGCCCGGCGCGAGACGGCCGTGGAGAAGCTGCGCGCCGCCGGGGTGGACGCGTTCGGGGTGCCGCTGGAGGTGACCAGCGACCACAGTGTCACCGATGCCGCGCAACTGATCGAACGGCAGGCCGGGCGCCTGGACGTCCTGGTCAACAACGCCGGGATCTCAGGAGAGTCCGGCCCGGGGTGGGTACAGGACCCGACCGCGCTCGACCTCGACGTGGTCCGCACGGTCGTGGACACCAACGTCCTCGGCGTCATCCGCGTGACCAACGCGATGCTGCCGCTGCTGCGGCGCTCCACGTCGCCGCGCATAGTCAACGTCTCCAGCAGCGTCGGCTCCCTGACCCGGCAGGCGGACCCGAACATCGAGATCGGCCCCATCATGGCGGCCTACGCGCCGTCGAAGTCGTTCCTCAACGCCATCACCGTGCAGTACGCCCGGCAGTTCGCCGGTACGAACATCCTGATCAACGCCGCCTGCCCGGGCCTGGTCGCGACCGACTTCACCGGCTTCCACGGCCCCCGCACCCCCGAACAGGGCGCAGCCACCGCGATCCGGCTCGCCACGCTTCCCGACGACGGCCCGACCGGTTCCTTCTTCGAGGACGACGGCGCCATCCCCTGGTGACCTGCGGGCGCCAAGCCCGGCCACTGGGTACAACGACCGGCCCAACGTGCCGGGCGCGCCCACGTCCCCGCCTGCTTCCTCCGGCCGGGCCGCGCTGTTCAGGCGGCCTGGCTGAGCACGAGCTGGCGTACGGGGCGAACCGGCGCTTCTCCCGGCCGTCCTCGCCCAGGGCGCTGGTGTACTCGCCGCGGGCCGCCTGGTGCCGCTGGGCGTGCGCGAGCGCGTCCAGGACCCCCGCGTCCTCCGATGTGGCGGTGAACTCCAGCTTCCCGGCCAGGCCGCACATCACACAGGGGTCGGCGCAGCATCGAAGCCGTGCTCCTTCAGCCTGAGAAGACAGGCATGCAGGGCGCGCGCGTTGCGCGGTGCCGGTCGCTCCACCAACTCCCCCCGGCGGACGACCGCCCCCGCGTTCGTCATGCCGCCGGCCAGCGCCTCGTCTTCAGCCGTCATGAGGATCACGCCATCGCCAGCCGCGCGGGCCGCGCTGCACACGACGTGGATCAGCTCACGACGGAACGCGCGACGCGGAATCCCACGTCGTCGACCTGGAAAGTCGGGTGGCTGCGGCGCCGCGCGGAGGCCCGGCAACTCCAGTGCTCATCAAACCAACCACCGCCACGGAGCACCCTGTAGGCGCCATAGACCTCGGCGTCGTAGACGTCCCAGCACCAGTCCCAGACGTTACCGAGCATGTCGTAAAACCCCCACGAGTTGGGGAGTTTGCCGCCCACCTCGCGAATGCGCTCGTGTGAGTTTCCGCGGTACCAGCCGATCTCATCGAGCTCCCCGTAGCGCGGCCCGGTCGTCCCGGCACGGCAGGCGTACTCCCACTCGGCTTCGGTCGGCAGTCGATACCCGTCGGCGGACGCGTCCCACTCGACGACTTCGGCCTCGGCACGGATGTGGTACGCGGGCGTGAGGCCGGCCCGCTGGGACAGGGCGTTACAGAACCGTGTCGCGTCCCACCAGGAGACGCACTCGACGGGCAACTGGTCCCCACGGGTGGTACTCGGCCGCCGGCCCGTGATCTGTGCGTACAACGCCTGGGTGACCGGGGATGCCGCTAGCTGGTAGGGCGCAAGTTCGACCGACCAACTGTGCTGTGTCCGCCGGTCCGACAGCGTCACCTGCCCCGGCGGGAGGGCGACCATCTCGTTCCCCATCATCAGGTCCATGATCAGGAGACCCTACCGGCCTGTCACTGCGAAACGATCAGAGCCGCTGGTGGTCGTCCTTGGCTGACACGAATCTGCAAGTCGTCGTCCTTCACCGACACAGACAGGACAGCAATCAATCATCGGCGACTCGAATCAATCAGATCCGATGGTGATTGCTGACAGGGTTTGACGACAGATAGGGTCCCGATCCTCAGTCCGGCCGGGGCCCTCGTGGCGAACCTGGTCTACAAACGGGTCTCAACCGACCAGCAGTCGACCGCCCGGCAGGACCTCGTCCTGGACGAGGCAGGGATCGGGGACCCGGTCGTCTTCGAGGAGGACCCGGGCACCTCCCAGCCGCCTCCACCTGCTCCAGCGGCCGAAGTTCCGCGCTCCTCGACCACGCGCGGCCGGGCGACACCGCGCACATCTCCGAGATGTTCCGCCTCGTGCGCGGCACCGGGCACGTCCTCGACGTCCTCCACCGCGACCAGGTGGCGCTGCGTATCCACGACGGCGCGTTCTCCGCGATGGGCCCTACCGTCCGCCACCCGCGCACCGGCGAGCTACTGTCCACCGTGAAGTTCATGGTGCAGACCCTCGCCGCCGCCGGCGGACTCCAGCGCGACCTCCAGCGGGAGCTGACCTACGACGGACTCCGGGCCGCCGAGGCCACAGGCAACAAGGGCGGGTGCCGCCCGGTCGTCACGGCAGAGAAGGCCTGGCGGGGTCTGCAGCCGGCACAACCGGACTGCCGATCCGGCCGCGGCGGCCGAGGAAACGTGGGAGAAAGGGGCCGTCCATGAGGCGGAACTGGTCTGACGACGGGAGTGGAGACGCGTGCTGACGGCCACTTGCCTGCTGGGCGGGCCGGGAATCACCGACCGGGTCACCCACGGACATGACCCGGACCGCTTCGTGCAACTGGGTTCACTGAGCAAGGTGATGACCGGAACCGTCTTGATGCGGCTGACGGACCAGGGGGTGATCGACCTCGATACCCCTCTGGAGGACTGCCTCGCCGAGGTGCCCCGAGGCACCGGAATCACCCTGCGGCACCTGGCCGAGCACACATCGGGGCTGCCACGCCTCCCACCCGGCGACACCGGTCCTCCCGACGATCCGTACGCCGGTTTCAGTGACGCGGCACTCAGCGAGATGCTGCACGATCTGGATCGGGTGGTGGTGGAGCGGCCGGGCGCCGAAACCTACTCCAACCTCGGGTACGCCGTACTGGGGCGGGCACTGACCGAGGTGTCGGGACGTACGTATCAGCAGCTGGTGGACGAGTGCGTCCTGGAGCCCCTCGGGCTGGAGGCGGGCACCGTCACGGCGAGCCCTCCGGCGGATCGGCGACTGGTGGCGCGCACCCTTTTCGGCCGTCCTCGCGCCCCGTGGACCCTGACCGGGCCGATCCTGCCCGCCGGCGGTCTGTGGTCCACCCCGCGGACCATGGCTGCCGTTGTGGTACGCCTCCTGGTCGAGCACAGACTGGGGCCTCCGGCGCCCACATGGCGCAGCGGCAGGAACTCCTCGCTGTTGTGGCACAACGGAGCCACGCGCGGCGCCTCCGCCATCGCCGTGGCGGACGACGGCGGACGCTGGCTCCTGCTCCATCGCCTGAGCAGCAACGGCGCGCGTACCGACCGCAGGGCCATCAAGGAATTCAAGGCGTCGGCTCCTTCCACGGCATGACGCTGCTCCCCTCTCCGGCTCAGCTCTCGCCGACGGCCCCCCGAAGCCGTCGGCACCGGCGTCATATGCCGGCTTCGTCCATCTCCAGCGCTCTGGCACAGCTTCCGGGCAGCGGCCACTCTCTGACGAGCCCGTGCATGGTTGGCGGCGGCATGTCGAGGGGGTGGTGGGACTCGGTGTCACCGTTGTTGTGCCGCGATACGGTCGGCGGTCTGCTGGTGGGCGCCGGACTTCGCCGACGGCCGGGGTGATGGGGGAGCCGTCCACACAAGCCCGTGAGCCTTAGCTCCCGGGTGATCGCTGCACGCGCTGCTTCCCCCACCACGGCAGCATGCTCACGATCGAGAAGCCGACACCTCGCCAGCAACCATGCACGAGCTCGTAAAGGGCGTTGCAGAAGGCTTCGGTTTGGGCATTTTGCCTGGATGGGTGGGGTGCTGCGGGCTGAGGCGGTGTGGGTGGAGACGTTCGAGACGGACCATAAACGGCAAGGTAAGTGCGTGATTTCTCATCTGTTCAGGCTGCGGCAGCACAGGAAGCCAGAAAGTATGAGGCGCGCCGCCCGCGCGTCTCGTACCATCGGCCCGCACCGACCAGTCGAGTATCACCAAGGACTTTGTGAAGCACTTCGATCTCCGCTCCAAGGCTCCCTCGCTGGCGTCCGGCATGGCCGCCGCCGATCACGGCCCAGACATTCAGCTGGCCCAGACTCGCCACCGCACCATGCTCGTGGCGAACTGGGACATCACGCCTGGCTCAACCGTCCTGGAACTGGGCTGCGGTCAGGGCGATATGACCGCTGTCCTGGCAGAGGCAGTTGGACCCCAAGGGCGCGTGGTGGCCGTTGACGTGGCCGCACCCACCTACGGGTCGCCGGTCACGCTCGGGGAATCGGCAGCCCGGCTCGCAGCGGGTCCCCTCGGGCCGCGCATCGACTTCCGCTTCGGCACCGATGTCCTCACCCCATCGGTCGATTTCCCTGAAAGTACTTTTGACCACGTGGTGCTGGCACATTGCTCCTGGTACTTCGCATCGCTCGCACAACTGCGCGACACACTGGCCCGGGTACGGCCGTGGGCACGGCGGCTGTGTTTCGCCGAGTGGGATTTGACGCCCCTATCCGGCGATCAGCTGGCGCACCTTCTCGCCGTGCTGATCCAGGGGCAGAGCGAGGCCGCAGGATCGCATGGTCAGGGCAACGTCCGCACGCCTTTCTCCCGTGAAGCGCTGCTGAGGCTCCTGCCTGAGGCCGGCTGGACGGCCGACGGCAGCAGGTCGGTCGATACCGAAGAGCTTCAGGACGGCGACTGGGAGATCGCTGCTTGTCTCGATCTGGCCGGTTCGGAGGAGCGTCTGGCCGCGCTGTCCGAACCGGTGCGACGGCTCGTTCTGAGCCAGGCCGATGTACTCCGGGCCATCGCCAAGCCGCGCGGCAACCGCGCCCTCGCCGCGTATTCAGTCACCGCGTCCTGACGAACGTTCCAGCGGCTGGCCGGTCATGGATCGCAGAGGGAGGCTACGGGGCGGTCAGCCGCCGGCCGACGCCGCTCGAATGCGCACTGATCTGCCGGCGACGCCTGAACTCCTGACAGGAGCTTCAAGACAGGCACGGCCTACATTGACAGCCCGGTGGCCGGCCTCAGGCTGGCTTGCGCCACACGGAGATGTGCTTCGCGGAGTCCTGGGTGAACGGAGCCTCGTCCCAGTCCGCGACGCGACGTTCCAGCTCGAGCCCAGCGATCCGTGCCATCAGGTCGAGTTCTGCCGGCCAGGCGTACCGGTGCCGGGAGTTTTCGCGGCGGTAGCGGCCGTCGTCGCCGTCGCGGGTGAAGTGGTGCGAGACGAGAATCTGCTCGACCAGGTCGAAGGTGTCGAAGCCGAGATGCTGCTCGGAGACATCGAACGGCACCGCGACCTGGCCGGGCGGCAGGAACCGCAGCGGCGGCACACCCAGCTCGATGACGAACCGGCCGCCGGGCTCCAGATGCCGTGCGGCGTTGCGGAAGCACTCGACCTGCTCGTCTTGAGTGAGCAGGTTCGTGATGGTGTTGTAGACGAGGTAGACCAGGGTGAACTCACCGGGAACGACGGTGGTGGCCATGTCCCCGATGACCACCGGGAGCGTGTCCTCGTCGATCTTGCGCCGCAGCACCGCTGCCATGTGCTCAGACAGTTCGATGCCCACTACCGGCACGCCGCGTTCCCGGAGCGGGACTCCCACTCGTCCGGTTCCGATGGCGAACTCCAGTGCCCGGCCGTCTCCGGCGAGCTCAGCGAGGAAGGCGAGAGCCGGTCCGAGAACGGCAGCCGAGGACGCTTCGGTCTCCTCGGCGTCGTAGCGGTCGGCGGTCGCACGGGTCCACAGTTCACTGCTCGTCACGGACGGCCACTCTGCCGGGTGCCGAGGGGCGCTGTCGACGCATTTACGTTCTCCGCGGCGCAGCGTGCACCGCCCACAGCTCGTCGTCGCCTTCCCACGGCTTCGGCCGATCCACCCCGCACCCCGGATCGTCAGTCCCGGTTCACCACCGTGGTCCGCGCCGTGCAGGAAACCCGCCGGCTGCTCGCCGACGGACACCCCGCGCTGTCGGAAATTCCCGGGGAAGCCGCCCCGGACGCTGACCTGCGCAGTGAATACCTCAGCCTGATGGCCGTAATGATCACTGGCAGCCCCCCGAGCGGTGGGAGTGAGTCCGGCTTTGCCGGTGACGGCGGCGGCGACATCAGGGGGCCCGGGAGATCTGCCATGACGTCCCCGGGGCCCGGCTCTGTGGAGTTGTACGGGGTCAACGGCGGTCCGACTTCGGTCTCACGGACGTGGCCGTCAGCTGTTCGTCGGTCTGCGGGCGGGCGAGCGCCGTGGCGATGGCGTGAGCCTGCTCCCGGGTGTGGCAACCGGCGGGCCGACAGCTTGTCCCTTGACCGTGATGACCGGCCAAGCCGCCCCCGGTGGCCGACTGCCCGATGTACGAGGACTCGGGCCTTTCCAGCGAGCGTGATGAGAAGGACTGGGTTCAGAAGCCGTTGTCTTACCGAGTGTGTTGAACGCCTGTGCGGGTCGGTGCGACCTGGTCGGATGGTCTCGGGACTCGGCGCGTATGAAGTAGGGGTTTCCGAAGCAGTGCGGAGATGCCGAAGTCACCGTGCGCCAATGAGGGGTCGGCGAGAGGCCGCCCAGAGCTCACAAGGTGGTCAAGGCCACCAGGTTCAGCCGGCGGCCCGCCCCGAGCCGGTCGGCAGCCGTATCCGGACCCGGGCCTTCATGGTCATCGAGGGCGGTGTGATGCCCGCGCTTCGGGCCGGGAACGGCACGATGCAGCAAGAAATAGTAGCCATGGACATAGTAGCCATGTACTCTATTTGTCATGAGCAAGGGTTCCCCGGGCCCCACGCCCGGTTTCCTGGTGTGGCGGCTCGCCAACAAGTGGCGCGTCGCGGTTGATCGCGCGGTGGCTCCGCTGGGCCTCACCCACGCGCAGTACTCACTGGTCGCGTCGCTGCACGGCATGCAGTGCGCCGGCGAGCGGCCCAGTCAGCGCCGGCTGGCCGACCACACCGGCTTGGAGGCGCTGTACGTCTCGAAGCTGGCGCGCGCCCTGGAGTCGGCCGGCCTGATCGAGCGCACCCGTGATCCCCGCGACCCACGCGCCGTACAGCTCGCCCTCACCGAGCAGGGCCAGACCGTCACACGGCAGGCCATCGCGGTGGTCCAGGAACTGCATCAGCAGTTGCTGGAGCCGCTCGGCGGCCTCGACGCTCCGCGGACGCGCGCGTTCACCGAAGAGCTGACAACCCTGCTCGACGTACCTCTCGCTCCATCCCTGCCGACCAATGAGAGCACTCAGGAGGCAACACCATGACCACCACTGCATCCACCGCCACCGCGCCCGCCGCCGACGCCCGCGTCCTCGGCCTGGCCCACTACGCCGCCCGCGGCCTCCTGGAGCACGTCCTGGCCCTTCACGGCCTCACGTTCCAGCAGCAGGTCACCCTGCGTGCCGCCGTCACCGCCGACACCCCGCGGACGCCGGATGATCTCGTCACCCAGGTCCGCGACTCCCTCAAGGCCGATCTGGCCGGCATCCGCGCAACCCTCGACGAACTCCTCGCCAAGCAGCTACTGGTCGCCGACGGCGCGCACCTTCGCCCCACGGATGCGGGGCGCGAACTGCTCGCCGCCGTCGGCGCGGAGACCGCCCCGATCACCGCCCGCGTCTGGGGCGGGATCCCCGACGAGGACCTGGCCGCCGCCGGCCGCGTCCTCACCCTGGTCACCGAGCGCGCGAACACGGAGCTTGCGACTCTGACTGCCTGAGTGGCCGATGTCCCCTGACCCCACCCTGCCCTCCCCAGCCCGGCACGCTGCGCCCTGCTGGGTGTGATGCACCTCCCCCTCGATCACGGCCCGTAGCCTTGGCGCGATCAGGGCGCGCACCTTGCGGTGCGGGTGCGTTCCGGCGGCGGTCCTGTCGGCCTTGGGGCGCGTGGCGCTGCGCTCAAGTGAGTGTTGTCTGTTTCCGGCTGTGGTGTGGGGTTTCGGTCGGCGTTCGGTGTCGAGCTGGGCCCACCAGGCGTGCCCGTCGTGGTCGGCTTGGGTGCCACAGGCGTCGACGGTGCGCAGGAGCGCCGCCTCTACCGATTCCGCCCAGGCCCGCTCGAGGAGACGGGTTGGTCGGGGCTCATGCCTCCGATGGTCCGAGCCGGTCATTCCAGCCGGCGGCCGGCCGGTTCCTGTCCCGTGTTCGATCAGCCAGTCCGGGGGTGGCGGCGCGGGCCGCCGCTCGGCCTGCGCGGCCATCAGCTGCTCTCGGGGGCGACGGCATCGGCTCGTGCTGTGACCGGAAACGTTCACCGACCCGGGGGCCCGGGGCATCCAGCGGAGTGTGTGACACGGACGGTCTGCTCGTTCCGTTAGGGTGCGCCGAATGGACGACAGCACTTCATGGCAGCACTCGACGGCGACTCAGACCCTGTACTTCCATCCTGACTACCTCGATGCAGTACGCGCCGAACAGAAGACGACCACGGTACGTTTCCGTGACCCGGTGGAGACGGGCCCGGTGAGCCTGGTGTTCGAGTTGGACGACGAGGTGGCACTACCGGGTGTCGTCACGCAGGTCACTGCCAAGACGATTGCCCAGCTCAGCGAGTCGGACGCCCGAGCGGACGGTTTCCGTGATCTCGCCGAGCTCCACGCCAGACTGCGGTTCCACTACCCCCAGATCGAGCCGACCGACACCATCGCCATCGTGCACTTCCGGCTGGTGAAATGAGTGAGTGACCTCAGGCGTCGACTGGAGTGACTCCCCGCGTGATGGGCGCAGAGGTCGATGAACACGTAGATCGGGGCGCCGTCCGGACGGGCAGCTCGGATCGGCCGCAGGGCGGCCCAGGTGTGGTCGATGCCCTTGCGGCGCCGATCGCCCCCACGTCTGGTCGTCACCGACCGAGTAGCAGCCGTGGAAGTAGGTGACTCCGTGGGTGCGGCGGTAGGTGGCCGGCAGTCGGTCGGGTCGGCCCTGCTTTTGCCAGCACGAGCCGGCGGTGGGGCGGATACCCAGCGGTCCGAACTCGTCGAAGGCGAACGTGCGGTCCGGACGCTCGCTGATCGCGTACTCGATCCGGGCCGGCTCGGCATCGAACACCGGATCCGGACGGGTCGGGAGATGTTGCGCCGCAGGTGATCAGCGAGTTTGCGGATTGACCAGCGGGTGAATGGCTCGCCTAACGCGGTCGGTCGGGTGGTGGCGTCTGGACGGCGAAGTCCTCGTCATCACGGTTGAGAAGGCGAGGACGACCTCCCGCCCACCGAGGGTTGAGGCGTGCGAGCCCGGTCTTGTTGAAGCGGTGGATCACATCGCGGAGGACGGTGTCCTCGTCCGTCTGGACCAGTCGTGCGATCACCGGGACCGCGTTCCCGTCGGCCGACGCCAGCGGCGTCATCGCCCGCCGAAACCGCACCGAACTCGTGCTGCCCCGCCGAACGATGTGCTGCAGCTTCTGCCCCTCCTGCTCGGTCAGCCCGCGGACCCCCACCGGTATCGCCATACCGCCTCCCCATGCCAGTCGAAGTCGTCACATCCGACCAGCACAACGAGCGACCCGGCAAACCTTCCCTCCGGACAACGTCCGCTGTTCCGGCACGAGTTCACTTGGTCGCCTTGCCGCCCCGAAGGCCAGGAGGGCAGGGCGGTCAACACGGGCAAAGAGGGCGAGAGCGGACGTCATAACGTGACATTGCAAGTCGAATACAGAGATCGACGGAGCAAGCTCCTGTTACTTCTCTTTCGACCCCTGATTCCTCAGAAAATCCTCAGACTTGGCCCCCTGCTCGCACGGTGGATGCCCCGAGGGCATAGGTTCTCCAACGCAGGCCACTCCACGGGGGGGTGGGCTAAATGCCGGAGGAATTCGTGCTGCCCAAGAAGAAGACGGCCGTCATAGCGGGCGTGCTGGCTCTCACCTGCCTTTCCGCAGGAAACGCCGTGGCCGCCACGGTGGACCCGTCGCCCCAGTCCGAGTACTGCCAGCCCCATGACCAGCGGATCTACACCGCGACGGGGACCAGCTGGTTCTCCTACGACTCGGGAACCCTCAAGAACACATCCGGCGGCACCATCAGCAAGACCTTCACGCATTCGGCGACGAAGTCCAAGTCCACCGACGTCTCCGCGGAGGTCGGTCTGACCGTCAGCGGGGTCGTCGCCGAACTGAACGCGAAATTCGGAGTCTCGACTTCCGTAACTGCTTCTTACACCACGTCGACCGCGTTCACGGTGACGGCGCCCGCCCACAAGACCGTCACCTACAAGGACGGAATCCTGCAGCGGTCGTACAGCGTCAAGCGGGTTCACACCTACAGCAACTGCAGGACGTCCGCGACGTACGGTCGGGTCCTGGCCATGGAGAACTACTCCGAGGCGCACTGACCCATCTGAGACGGGGTGAACGCAGAGGGTGGGTCCCGGAACTCTCGGACCCACCCTCTTGCGTGCCAGTGCCCTGGCCTGAGAGGGCGTCGCCGAACTCGCTCGTGGAGGTCATCCGCGGGCGAGTCGGCGAGACATGACCATGATCAGGGCAAGGTAGACCATGGCCTCGTGGTGCTCGGGACGGGTCTCGTAGTCACGGACGCAGCGGCGGTGCTTGCTGATCCACGCGAAAGTACGCTCGACTACCCAATGTCGCGGGAGCACCACGAAGCCCTTCATGTCGTCGGTGCGCTTGACTACCTCACAGTGAGGTTCAGGACCGCCTTCGCCCAGGTCACCAGGCGCCCTGCATATCCTCCGTCGGTCCAGACCACTGTGATCGTGCTGCACGCGGACCGTAGCGAGGTCAGCAATCGGAAGGCCGCGTCCCGGTCCTGGAGGCCGGCCATCGTGACGACCACGGCGAGCAGCAGGCCGCCCGTGTCGACTGCTATGTGCCGCTTGCGCCCGTTGACCCGCTTGCCGCCGTCGTACCCGCGACTGCTGGTAGGGACCGTGTCAGCTCCGCGCACCGACTGTGAGTCGATCACCGCTGCGGTGGGCAGGGGCTTGCGGCCCTGACGTACACGTACCTGATCGCGCAGAGCGTCGTGGAGGCGCTGCCGTGATCCGTCGCGCACCCAGCGCCGGTAGATCCCGTACACCGTCATCAGTGGCGGGAACTCGCGCGGCAACTGCCGCCACGGAATGCCGCCGCGCACGACGTAGAAGATCGCGTCGAGCACCAATCGGCGCGGATGCTTCTCCGGCCGGCCGCCTCTGCCCCGCGTATTGGCTGGTGAAGGCAGGTGTGGCTCGACAATCGCCCACTGCTGGTCCGTCATCGACGAGGACGGGTAGGCCCGGCAGCCGGACTCCGCCGCAGCCTGGTCGCGGGCGGGGCATGACAGGCAGAGGCAGACAGGCGAGAATGACACGAGAGCTCCTGGTAGGACGGAAGCGTAGACAACTCCTGCCCTACCAGGGGCTCTTCGTTGCGTCAGGCATCTACGCAGAGGGTCCGCCCGCCGGCCCAGCCGCTCGCCGACCGCAGCGAGGCCCGACGGCCGCACGTCGGGTCTCGGGCCTCGCGACGGGGGCTCGTCGCAGACGGACCCCGCTGCGACACCTTCACGCCGGCGCGG
>NZ_JBEZWL010000027.1:0-67117 GCF_040648015.1 Streptomyces sp. NPDC029216
GTCGAGGAGCAGGACGTCCTTGACCTCACCCTTGAGCACACCGGCCTGGAGGGTGGCGCCGATGGCGACGACCTCGTCCGGGTTGACGCCCTTGTGCGGATCCTTCCCGGTCAGCTCCTTGACCAGCTCCGTCACGGCCGGCATGCGGGTGGAGCCGCCGACCAGGATGACGTGGTCGATGTCCGAGACCTTGATCTTCGCGTCCTTGACCGCGTTGTGGAAGGGCGCCTTGCAGCGTTCCAGGAGGTCTGTGGTCAGCTGCTCGAACTGCGAGCGGGTGAGCTTCTCGTCCAGGTGCAGGGGGCCCTGGGCGGACGCGGAGATGTAGGGCAGGTTGATCGTCGTCTCCGTCGCGGCGGAAAGTTCGATCTTCGCCTTCTCGGCGGCCTCGCGCAGACGCTGGAGCGCCATCTTGTCCTGGGACAGGTCGATGCCGTAGCCGTTCTGGAACTGCTTCACCAGATGGTCGACGATCTTCTGGTCCCAGTCGTCTCCGCCGAGGTGGGTGTCACCGTTGGTGGACTTGACCTCCACCAGCCCCTCTCCGATCTCCAGCAGCGACACGTCGAAGGTGCCGCCGCCCAGGTCGAAGACGAGGATCGTCTGGTCGTTCTCCTTGTCCAGACCGTAAGCGAGAGCGGCGGACGTCGGCTCGTTGATGATCCGGAGCACCTTCAGCCCCGCGATCTCACCGGCCTCCTTCGTCGCGGTGCGCTGCGAGTCGTTGAAGTACGCCGGAACGGTGATCACGGCGTCCGTGACCTCCTCGCCGAGATAGGCCTCCGCGTCCCGCTTCAGCTTCTGCAGGACGCGTGCCGAGATCTCCTGTGCGGTGTACCGCTTGCCCTCGACGTCACCGGATTCGGGAAATCGCCAGCCCGCCTCGCCGATGTGGCGCTTCACGGACCGCGCGGTGCGGTCGACGTTCGTCACCGCCTGCCGCTTGGCGATCTCTCCGACCAGGACCTCTCCCCCCTTGCCGAAGGCCACCACGGAAGGGGTGGTCCTGTTTCCTTCGGTGTTGGTGATGACCGTGGGCTCGCCGCCCTCCAGGACCGCAACGACGGAGTTGGTCGTGCCCAGGTCGATCCCGACTGCGCGTGCCATCATCGGCTCCTCTCGGATCTGTGAACCTTTCGGCTTGTCAATGCGCCGACGTCCCCAGCAGGGCCGCGGCTGTACCGGTCTGGTGCAGGAGACGCCGTACCAGGGGTGAGGTGACGCCCGCCAAGCGCAGAACGGTGCCCCTTTCCGAGGCCCGGCGCCGGGCTTCCAGCAGGACCCCGAGTCCGTAGCAGTCGCAGAACTCGACTCCGCTGAAGTCGACCTCCACCGTCCGCGCGCCATCGGACAACGCCTCATCCAGGGTCACCCGGAGCTGCGGCGCGCTCAGGATGTCGATCTCTCCCGACACGGCGACCTTGAGGTGCCCGTCGGCGCGCTGCCTGACCGTGGCCGCGAGAGGTGGTGTTTCGGACATGACGCGTACCTCTCTTCCTCCACCGGGCTGACGTGGCAGCCGCGGGACCGAGGAGGGAGGGCAGCCGGGGGGAAGGCCGGGCCGCCCTCCGCATTCCTGCCGCGCGTCCGTCAGGCGTTGATCTCCTTGTGTGAGCCGTCTGCGGGCAGGTCCAGCTCGACGACGAAGGCGTCACCCTCGCGGAAGGCATCCATGGGCATGGCCGCCGGCCGGGCCCCGGTTCCCAGGACCTGCTGGGTGAGCCGGTCCGGTTCACGGAAAGGACCAGTCCGCATGAGCATCGTCGTTCACTCCTCTCCCGACTCGTCACAGATGCGCATGGCGACACCATCTATATAGCGCGCTGCAATAAACTTGACAAGAGTTGACTCAAGGTGGCCGGCTCGGGCCGAGCGATCACGATGTCGGCAGCTCGTATACGGAGACGTGGTAGCTGCTGGAGTCTTTGAAGGGCACGCCAGACCATCCTCCGGTGCGGTGCCGCAGGCGTAGTCCGGCAGCCGCGGCCATCAGGTCGAGTTCGCCGGGGGAGGCATAGCGGAACGTGACGCGCACATGGCGGAGCTGGCCGTCGTCGAGGACCACGTAGTCGGAGACGTAGTGCTGTTTGGCGGGGTGGATGCTGCGGGTACACAGGACGAAGTCCTGGCCGGCGTTGTTCACGGGCCGGGTGCCGGAGGAGACCGTTGCCAGGGCCTCCGGCAGATGGGCGTCCAGGACGAAGAGGCCGCCTGGTTGCAGGCGTCGTGCGGCGCCCCTGAAACAGGCGAGTTGGTCGGCCTGTGTGGCGAGTTCGGCGAAGGTGCCGTTGGCGACGTAGACGAGGGCGTACGTGCCGGGTTCGTCTTCGGCGGGTGGAGCGGTGAAGTCGCCGATGGTCACCGGAATGTCGCGGCCGCCGGGTTTCGCGCGCAGCTGCGTGACCATCCGGGGGGAGCTGTCGATGCCGTGTACGGCCAGGCCCTGTTCGGCGAGGGGCAGAGCGATGCGGCCGGTGCCGACGCCGAGTTCGAGCAGGGGGCCGGGCGGGGCTTCCTTGGCGAGCGAGGCGAGGAAGGCGACGGTGGTGTCCGTGCCGCCGGCCGGCGCGAACCAGTCGTCGTACTGGGACGCGAAGCGTGTGTAGGCGGCTTCGGGCGGCGGGTCCTGGGGGCGTGCGGGGGGCATCGTGGCCTCCGGTGTGGGGCGAGGTCCGGGTGCGGGCGGGGTGACCGGGCGCGGTGGTCAGCCGAAGGGGTGCGGCGGAATCCCGGGGTCGGTGCGCGTGGGCAGTGGCCGGGCGCCGGGTGCGACGAGCCGCACGACGGACATGTCCTCGGTGTTGGGCGCTCCTGTGGGGCAGTCCACCGCGATCACGTCCAAACCGGTGTACTGGGTCAGCAGGTCCACCGGGTCAGGGAGGCCCACGGCGGAGCTTTCGGAGGTGTGGTGGACGGGCCCGTAACCGCCGGCGGGGTGGCCGCCCAGCCAGTGGCGCAGTGCGTCCTGGCGGTGGAAGGCCCACAGCGCGTGTTCCACCGCATCGTGCGGCCGGTCGGCGGTCTCCAGGCGCTGCAGGGCGCGGCGTGCGGCGGCGGTTCCCATGCTCCAGCGGACCATCAGCGCCTCGAACGCCGCTTTGGCCAACGCCGTTGCGCTTCCACCCGGCGGGCCGCAGCTCGCGCCGAAGCTCTGCAGGCGGCCGTCCTCGGTGTGCAGACAGACGACGACCGCGCACACCTGCCGCGGCGCGGGCGGCAGCAGCGCGGTGGCGCACAGCCGCTCGCGCACCAGCAGCGCCCTGAGATCGAGCGGCAGTCCGGTCGGACCTGCCAACGCGTCGTGCGCGGAGGGGCGATGGTGTTCCGGGGCGCACCAGCTGCGGCGGATCAGTTCACGTTCCAGGATCTCCCAGGCGGCGTGAGCGGTGGCGGCCTCCCGTCGGGGGTGCGCACCGACACCAGTCGATCCCGCCCGGACGGTGGCGGTGTAGCCGGGCGGGGGCCTGTGCTGGAGGAACGCGGCTCCGGCAGGCACCCACGCCTCGCCGTCCGAGCTCAAGGCCCGTCCCCGCACCCAGAGCTGGCGAGCGGCCCTGGACTCCGCGGCACCCCAGAGGGCCGGGTCGACGGCCGGAATCCCGCGATGCCGCAGCTCGGAATAGGTCGCGGTCCGCGTCGCCGGGAGCGCGCCGGACTCGGCCGCCCGGCCGGTCAGGACGTTGCCCATCCTCTCCATGAGTTCACCGCGGGCACGCACTGCGACATCGTCGGCGGTCGCGCCGGCTGCACTGCCCACCAGGACGGGTCTACCGCCGCCGGCGCTGTTGGATCCGAACGCTGCGGAGCGGGCTGCCACACGGGCGAAGACGACCGCCGCGCTGTCCGCGAACGGGCGGAAGACCTCGGGCACCCACTGTGGTGTGGCGGAAGACCCGTGGACCGTGGGCGAGGGGGCGGTCATAGGCTGCGCCCCGATGCTGTAGGGGCCTCAGGGGGCGGTACGACTTCGGCCGGGTGGCGGGCCTCCTCGTCGAGCAGGACGCGCGCCTCGGTCAGCACGGCGCGCCCGTCCGGTGTCAACGCCTTGGCGTGCCGGCCGAGAGTGCCGATGCCCTGACGGGCACCGGCCATCAGCGTGCCGTGCCGGCGGCTGAGCGCCTGGCCGAGCTCGCCGTCACCGCCTTCGTGGTCCCGCAGGCTCTCCAGGAGCCTGCGGTACAGCATCAGCTGGCGTACCAGCACGACGGTCTGCTGGAAGAGTCCGGTGAGCGGCCGTGGGTCGGAACGCAAGGGCGTGCTCACCGGCGCCACCGCGTGGGCGGCAGGGGCGAGGAACTCGGTCACCAGGGCCGCCGCGTTGCACCGCGTGTGCGTCCCCTCGTGGACGAGGGCATCTGCGAGTCGTACCCAGCCGGGCAGGCCGCCGCGCGGGACGAGCCGTGCGGCATTGACGAACACGGCACCGTGGACGGTGAAGTCGGTGAACCCGTTGATGCCCGGGCCGCGCAGCAACGCGATCTGCGTGACGCCCACCCGCAGTTCGGCGAGCATGTCCGGCCACGCCGCGTCCAGCCGCTCGATGGCCTCGATGAAGACCTCCCTGTGGTCAGCTCCCCAGCCGCACACAGTGGAGCCCGCCCCATGTGCGGACGGCGGGGCCTGGGCAGCCTGGCCAGGCGGCAGGGACGACCATGCGCGGGCGACGGCGTCCCTCAGATGGGCGTCCGGCTCGGCCAGGTCCACCTCCCACAGTGAACCCGCGGTATGGCGGGGGCGTGACGAGGCACGGTGCAGCCGCTCCGCCAGCCCGGGCGGCGCGTACTCCGCCGTGCCGGTGCTCCGGCGCGACTGCTGCGCCTGGTGGGCCACCGCCTTGACCGCAGGATGCGCGGGAACGGCGCAGGCGAGCCGTGCAGTGCGCAGGGCGGCCCGGGTGGCCTCCCATACCGCGGCTTCGGCGCGGCGGGCAGCCACTGCATCAGGTGTCACACGCAAGGTTCCGTCTCCGCCTCTGCATCGATCGACAGCGGGCGGGTGCGCGCCGGACCTCTCGCAAGCGGTCCGCCACGCACCCTTGTTTCGTCCGGGCGCGGGAGTCCCGGCCCGGTCAGTCGCCGTCGTCGATGTCGATCATCAGGGCGAGCTCGGGAAGCTCCTCGGTGACCTGCTCGATCTCGTGCTCCATGCCAGACCTCTTTCTGGGGCCGTGTGGCCCTGTAACGGAGTATTCGGCGTGTGGCCGTCGGACAGCCCACGAGCTACCCGTGCGGCGGTCGGTCATGTGGGCTGCCGCGTGGCGCGGTCGGCATCCGGTCACCGATGATCCGGCCGGCAATGGTGTGGTGCATCAAGGGGTGGACGTGCGAGTGACGCGAGGCTGGTGACAACGGCCGAGTCCATCGCCGAGGCGGCGTGCCGGGTGTGCCCATCCAGCAGGGCGGGGCGTCACCGAATGCGCCATGGCCCCACGCCGCGCGGACCGGATGAATGTCCGGTCCACTGCGGCATGCGCGCGGACCATGCGCCCGGTGCGCCCCGTGTGCTCTCGGCGCTCGGTCATCGGCCCAGCCCCGGCCCGAGGCGGGCTTTGGTCGCACGCCTCTGCGGGCGTTAGGGTCTGACGCCTTGATGAGGAAGGTTGGGAATGGGGCTCATGGATGCGGACCACGCGGAGCTGGTCGTCGCGGCGCAGGCCGGGGACGGCCGGGCGCGCGAAGAGCTGATCGCCGCATACCTGCCCTTGATCTACAACATCGTCCGACGGGCGGTGAGCGGACATGACGACGTCGACGACGTCGTCCAGGAAACGCTGCTGCGGGTCGTGCGCGATCTGCCCGCCCTGCGCGCCCCCGACAGCTTCCGCTCCTGGCTGGTGTCGATCACCCTCCGCCAGATACAAACCCATTGGCAGCGGTACCGCGACTTCGCCGGCCGGACGGCGGACATCGACGAGGCGGTCCACATACCGGATGCCGGCCCCGAACCCGAGGACGCGACGATCCTGCGTCTCCATGTGTCGGACGAACGCCGTCAGATCGCCGAAGCCGGCCGGTGGCTCGACCCGGACCACCGGGTGATGCTCTCACTGTGGTGGCAGGAACGCGCCGGACTGCTCAGCCGTGAGGACATGGCCGCCGCGACGGACCTCACCGTCGCCCACGTGGGAGTGCGCCTGCAACGCATGCGCGAGCAGCTGGACCTGAGCCGGACGATCGTCGCCGCGCTGGAGACCCACCCGCGCTGTCCGCAGCTGGGCGAGACCGTCGCCGGCTGGGACGGTCTGCCTACATCGGTGTGGCGGAAGCGGATCGCGCGGCACACCCGTGACTGCCCGGTCTGCACGGCGACGGCGGCGAAGCGGGTACCTGCTGAGCTACTGCTCCTCAGTCTCGCGCCCCTGGCCGTCCCTGCCGGACTCATCGCCTCGCTGACCGCCAAGGGCCTGCTGTCGGGTTCGGCCGCGAGCGCCGCCGGGCTGGCTGCAGCACCCGTCGGCACGGCGACGGCGACGGCGACGGCGACGGCGGGAGGCGGTCTGCACGGCGCGCTGGCCGGCAAATTCCACGTGGTGACCGCTCATCCGCTGGCGAGCCTCGCCGTCGGCGCGGCGCTCGTCACCGGTGCCGCCACCTACGCGACCTGGCCGGAACCGGCCCACCGGCCGCCCGACGTCATCGCCGCTCCCACGGTCGGCGATCCCACGCCGATCCCGTCGAGCACCCCCACGTCGGCCGGACCGCCGTCCGCGAGTCCGTCCGCGGTCGCAGGCACGGTTCCGCTGGGCGCACAATCACTGGAGTCCGTGGACGAACCCGACCTCTACCTGACGTATTCCGGCGACTTCGCGACGCTGGGCCGGGTCTCCGCGTCCAGCAGTGCGCAGACACGGCAGCGCGTGACGTTCACGGTGGTCCCGGGGCTGGCCGACGCACGGTGCGTCACCCTCCGTGCGGCCGACGGCCGTTATCTGCGCCACCACTATCTGCGGCTGCGGCTGAGCGCCGACGACGGCAGCGAACTGTTCCGGAAGGACGCCACCTTCTGTCCGCGCCCCGGGGCGGTCGCGGGGTCGGTGGTCCTGCACTCCTCCAACTACCCCGGCTCGGTCCTCCGCCACCGCGACGGCGGCATCTGGCTCGACGGCTCCGACGGCACCAAGGCCTTCGCCGGCCAGGCCTCCTTCGTCGTCCGCAAGGCCGGGTCCTGAGCACCGCTCCCCGAACTTTCCGGGCCGAGCCGTGCAGTGACAGCCGGCGAGCCGGCACCGGGCTCCGGCATGCGCGGTTCACACACACGGCAACCGCCCACCGCTGACCAGGGACGACCGGACCGAGGGGCCCGGCGTAACACTTTTCGTCTGCGAGATGCATCACGGGGCGATCTTCGGGGCGGCGCCGCTTTTCTGTTACGCGGCCTGGCGTTCGCAAGCCTCCACTTCGTGGGGTTCTTCCTGCCGCTCACCATGCGAGCCGGCGAGGGCGGTCCCCACCTCCCCGTAGGCACGCACGCGAAAGAAAGCCCCCCATGACGCGACATACCCGTGAGCCCCGCGAGAGCCGTACGCAGCATCGGCGCCTCGTCCCGCACCGCACCCACCCCGAGGCGACCCGAGACCACGGAGGAGCGGCATGAAGGGCCTGCACCGGCGCGGCCGGGGTCGCCGGACACTGACGATCGGCCTGTCGGCCGCGGCGCTGCTGGCGGGTGCCTTGACGCTCCTGCCCGGCTCCGCCGGAGCCACGACACCCCTGGGCACGCATGCGGCGCCCTCGGGCAGGTACTTCGGCACCGCTGTGGCCGCCGGCAGGCTCGGCGACGCGAGGTACGCCGACATCCTGGACCGGGAGTTCAACATGATCACCCCGGAGAACGAGATGAAGTGGGACGCGATCGAACCGTCCCGCGGCAACTTCAACTTCGGCCCCGCCGACCAGATCGTCAACCGCGCCATGGCACACGGCCAGCGCGTGCGCGGCCACACCACGGTCTGGCACTCACAGCTCCCGTCCTGGGTCAGCTCCATCGGCGACGCGAACACGCTGCGCAGCGTGATGAACAACCACATCACCACCGAAATGACCCACTTCAAGGGCAAGATCTACGCCTGGGACGTGGTCAACGAGGCCTTCGCCGACGGAGGCAGCGGCCGGCACCGCAGCTCGGTGTTCCAGAACGTGCTGGGCAACGGCTTCATCGAGGAGGCGTTCCGCACCGCACGGGCGGCCGACCCCTCCGCCAAGCTCTGCTACAACGACTACAACATCGAGAACTGGTCCGACGCCAAGACCCAGGGCGTCTACAACATGGTCAGGGACTTCACGTCACGTGGCGTGCCGATCGACTGCGTCGGATTCCAGAGCCACTTCGGCACCGGCGGCCCCCCGGCCGGCTTCCAGACCACCCTGTCCCACTTCGCCGCCCTGGGCGTCGACGTCCAGATCACCGAACTGGACATCGCCCAGGCGTCGCCCACCCACTACGCCGACACGGTCAAGGCCTGCCTGTCCGTGGCCCGGTGTACCGGGATCTCGGTGTGGGGCATCCGCGACAGCGACTCCTGGCGCAAGGGCGAGAACCCTCTGCTGTTCGACGGCAACGGCAACCCCAAGGCCGCCTACACCGCCGTCGTGAACGCCTTCAAGACAGCCCCCGGTACCGCCCCCGGGAGCGGCACGATCAAGGGCGTCGCCTCCGGTCGCTGCATCGACATCGACGGTTCCACCACGGCCAACGGAACCCAGGCGCAGCTGTGGGACTGCCACGGACGAACCAACCAGCGCTGGACCTACACCTCCGGCAAGCAGCTGATGATCTACGGCAACAAGTGCCTGGACGCCAGGGGCAAGGGCACCGCCAACGGCACCGCGGTGGTCATCGAGGACTGCGACGGCAGCGTCAGCCAGCAGTGGGACATCAACGCCAACGGCACGATCGCCGGGTCCCGGTCCGGGCTGTGCCTCGACGCCGTCGGCGCGGCCACCGCCAACCGCACCAAGATCCAGCTGCACTCCTGCTGGTCCGGCGGCAACCAGAAGTGGACCGGCCTGCCCGGGACGCCGACCCCGACGAAGCCCGCGCCGACGGGCGGCACGTGTGCCCTTCCGTCGACGTACCGGTGGACGTCCACGGGTGCACTGGCGCAGCCGGCGAACGGGTGGGCCTCGCTGAAGGACTTCACCACCGTGACGTACAACGGCAAGCACCTGGTCTACGGCTCGGACTTCTCGGGATCCTCGTACGGCTCCATGATGTTCGCGCCCTTCACGAACTGGCCGGACATGGCGTCGGCCCGCCAGACCGGGATGAGCCAGCCCGCGGTGGCTCCCACACTGTTCTACTTCGCGCCCAAGAAGATCTGGGTGCTGGCCTACCAGTGGGGGCCGTGGCCCTTCATCTACCGCACGTCGAGCGACCCGGCCAACCCCGACGGCTGGTCCGCGCCGCAGCCGCTGTTCACCGGAAGCATCCCCCGCACCGATTCCCCCACCGGCCCGATCGACCAGACCCTGATCGCCGACGACCAGAACATGTACCTGTTCTTCGCCGGGGACAACGGCAAGATCTACCGGGCGAGCATGCCGATCGGAAACTTCCCGGGGAACTTCGGCTCCTCGTACACGACGGTCTTGAGCGACACGCCCGACAACCTCTTCGAAGCGCCGCAGGTGTACAGGGTTCAGGGCCAGAACCAGTACCTCATGATCGTCGAGGCCAAGGGCGTGAACCAGACGCGCTACTTCCGCTCGCTCACGGCCCCCAGCCTGAACGGCCCGTGGACCCCCCAGGCCGGCAGCGAAAGCAGCCCCTTCGCGGGCAAGGCGAACAGCGGCGCCACCTGGACCAACGACATCAGCCACGGTGACCTGGTCCGCGACAACCCCGACCAGACCATGACCGTCGACCCCTGCAACCTGCGGTTCCTCTACCAGGGCAAGTCCCCCACTGCGGGCGGCACCTACGACCGGCTGCCCTACCGGCCGGGTCTCCTCACCCTGCAGCGCTGACCTGCCCCGATCCACAGCACTACGCAAGGAGCACGATTCCCCATGAAGAACCCCACGAACGGCGGCCGCCGCGGACGTCACCGCCGTCGCTGGACCGGTGCCGGACTGCTGCTCGGTGTGCCGGCCGTCCTCGTGCCGTACCTCCTGTACGTGCAGGACGACTCGCAGGCCGCGACGGTCGACGGCGATTCCTACTACCGGCTGGTTTCCGTACGCAGCGGCAAGGTGCTGGACGTCAACGCCTTCTCCACCGCCGACGGCACCCGCATCCAGCAGTGGACCGACCAGAACACGGCCAACCAGCAGTGGAAGCTGCGACCCACCGGGGACGGCTACTACGAGCTGGTGAACCGCAACAGCGGCAAAGTGCTGGGCATAGCAGGCGGTTCGACAGCCCATGCGGCCGCCGTCGAGCAGCAGACCGACAGCTCCTCCGCCTCCCAGGAGTGGCGGATCGACGAGGTGAGCGGTTCCGACGCCGTCGTCCTCACCTCCCGCAGGAGCGGCCAGGTCCTGGACGTCTCCGGAGGCTCCACGGCCGACGGCGCGGCAGTCGTCCAGTACCCCGGCCATGGCGGTACCAACCAGCAGTGGAAGCTGGTGCGGACGGCCGGGAGCAATGCGCCCGGATCCGGACCGTACACGTGGCGCAACGCCCAGGTGGTGGGCGGCGGTTACGTCACCGGCCTGGTGTTCAACCCGCGGGAGAAGGGCCTGCTGTACGCGCGTACCGACATGGGCGGCGCCTACCGCTGGGACACCGGGGCCGAGCAGTGGGTCCCGCTGACCGACTGGATCGGCGAGAAGGACTGGAACCTGCTGGGCGTCGACGCGCTGGCCACCGACCCGGTCGACGCCAACCGGCTCTACCTCGCCACCGGCACCTACACCAACAACTGGGCGGGCAACGGAGCGATCCTGCGCTCCACGGACCGCGGCCGCACCTTCCAGCGCACCGACCTGCCCTTCAAGCTCGGCGGCAACGAGGACGGCCGCGGGGCGGGCGAGCGGCTGGCGGTCAATCCCGCGGACAACGGCACCCTGCTGCTGGGCACGCGCAAGAACGGCCTGTGGCGCAGCACCGACCACGGCGCGACATGGAGCCAGGTCCCCTCGTTCCCCGTCAAGGACGGGGCGAGCAGCGGCGCGGGCATCTCGTTCGTGACGTACGGGCCGGCCGGCAGCAAGACGGTCTACGTCGGCGTCGCCGACCGGTCCACCTCCCTGTACCGCTCCACCGACGGCGGCAGCACCTGGCAGGCCGTCCCCGGGCAGCCGACCGGCCAGATGCCGCAGCACGCCGTGGTCTCCGGTGACGGCTCGCTGTACCTGACGTACACCAACGCCCTCGGCCCCAACGGCGTGACGGGCGGCTCGGTGTGGAAGCACACCCCGGCCGGCGGGGCGTGGAAGAACGTCTCCCCCTCCCAGGGCAACTACGGGTTCTCCGGTCTGGCCGTCGACCCGCGCAAGCCCTCCACGGTGATGGTCACGACCCTCGGCCGCTGGTGGCCGCAGGACGAGATCTACCGGACCACCGACGGCGGCACGACGTGGAAGGCACTGGCCGACAAGTCGGTGCGGGACGCCTCCGCCGCTCCGTACGTGGGTACCGGGACCGGGCACTGGATGACCGCCCTGGCCATCGATCCCTTCGACTCCGGGCACGTGCTGTACGGCACCGGCAGCGGCATCCTGCGCAGCAAGGACGCCAACGCCTCCGACAGCGGCGGCACCAGCCACTGGAGCGTGGGGGCCCGCGGGCTGGAGGAGACCGCACTGCTGGACGCGATCGCTCCGCCCGGCAGCGTCCACGTCATCACGGCCATGGGCGACCTGGGCGGATTCCGCCACGACTCCCTGACCGCGGTGCCCGACGGGCGACTGAAGAACCCGATGATGACCAACAGCACCTCCATCGACTTCGCGCAGTCCAACCCCTCGATGATGGTCCGCGTCGGCCGTGGCGGTGCGCAGGACGGCGCCTACTCCACCGATGGCGGCCGCAGCTGGAACGGCTTCGCGTCCGAACCGGTGGCCGGCGCCGACAGCGGCCGGGTGGCGCTCTCCGCCGACGGCTCGGCCATCGTCTGGACGCAGGCCGGCCAGGCCCCGTACCGCTCGACCGACAAGGGAGCGAGCTGGTCGAAGGTCAGCGGCCTGAGCGCCGACGCCGTCGTCGTCGCCGACCGGTCCTCGGCCGGGACGTTCTACGCACTGGCCGGCGGCACCCTCTACGCCAGCACCGACGGCGGGGCGACCTTCGGTGCCCGGGCCGCCAACCTGCCCGCCGACGGCCGGCTCAAGGCCGTCCCCGGAGTCGCGGGCGACCTGTGGATCGCCGGCGGCGGCCAGGGGCTCCTGCACTCCAGCGACGGCGGCCGCACCTTCACCAAGGTCGCCCCGGTGAAGGCGGCCTCCGCCATCGGCTTCGGCAAGGCCGCACCGGGCGCCTCCTACCAGGCCCTGTACCTGATCGGCACCGTCAAGGACGTCACCGGCGTCTTCCGCTCCACCGACAAGGGCGCCACCTGGGTCCGCGTCAACGACGACGCCCACCAGTGGGGCGGCATCGGCAGCACCGGCGTCATCACCGGCGACCCCGACGCCTTCGGCCGCGTGTACGTCGGCACCAACGGACGCGGCCTCCAGTACGGCGACCCGTCCTGACCCCGACGCCCCGGGCGGGGCCGCAGGCACAACCGTGCCGGAGCGGCTCCGCCTGTGGGCGGGTGGCGGCGGACCGGCTGACGGAGGCGTCAACCAGACGGACGGTCGAGTCTCGTCGTCAGGGCCGAGTGCTGCTGCGGCCTGGTGCCGGGCGCGGCGGTCGCCTTCCCAGGCCGGACCTCATGGCGGTCCCACCGAAGCCAGCGCGTTGCGTGCGAGTTCGCGCAGCCAGGCGTGAGCGTTGTCGGTGTCATAGCGCTGATGCCACGACAGGTACACCGGCGCCGCCGGCAGTTCGAGCGGCAGGGGGAGTACGACCAGGCCGAGGTCGGTGACCGCGGAGCGCGTGGTGGCTTCGGGGACGCTGAGCACCAGGTCGCAGTCGCGCGCGAACGCGAACGCGGCCGCTTCCGTGGGCGCGGTCGCCACCACGCGCCGGCTCAGGTCCAGCCGGGCGAGGGCTTCGTCGAGGGCGTTGCTGAGGTTTCCACGTCGCGAGACGGTGACGTGCTCGGCTGCGGCGTAGCGCTGCGCGGTGAGGGTCCTGGCGCGGGTGAGGGGGTGCCCCCGCCTCACGACGGCGACCAGGCGGGTCTCGCCCGCGGTCTCGGTACGGATGTCCGGCGCGGTCGGGCGGTTGGCGTTCGCTTCCAGGTCGACCTCCCCGCGCCGCAACTCGTGCGTGTCGACGCTTGATTCCCCGATGAAGCGCAAGCGCACGCCAGGTGCCTGTGCGCGTACGGACGTGAGGAGCGCGGGTCCGCTCAGGGCGACCAGGGACTCGTGCCAGCGAAGTGTGAACGTGCGCTCCAGCGTTGCCAGATCGAGTTCGCGGCTCGGTGCCAGTACCCCCTGGACCTGGTGCAGCAGCTCGTGCACCTGTGCCCGGACGGCGATCGCGTACGGCGTCGGGGTCATCGTGCGGCCCGTGCGCACCAGGATCTGGTCCCCGGTCGTGCGCCGGATACGGCCCAGGCTCCGGCTCATCGCGGGGGCGGTGACATGCAGGCGCGCGGCCGCCCCGGCCACGCTCCCCTCCTCCAGCAGCGCGTCGAGCGCGGTGAGCAGGTTCAAATCCAATTGCATGGGAGTCATCCTAGGCATGCTTTACATGCAGTTGAAGTTAACTCCTGGGCTTCATACCGTTGAGGCACAAGCCCGTCCCACCCCTCCTCCGTCAGGAGCACCGCCATGTCCGAAACCCTGCAGACCGCCGCCGACGCCGACCTGCTGGCCCAGACCGCGAGCGCCGTGCGTACGGCGGGTTCGGCGCTGCGCGAGCGCTTCGGCGAGGTGGTCCGCTACGAGACCCGCGAGGAGCTGATGCGCGCGCTCGCCGTCAACGACGACATGGCCCTCGGCATCCTGCGCCCCCGCCTCACACGGCTGCGTCCGAACGCCGGCTGGGTGGAGGACGAACTCGACGGCGGAGCGCTGCCGCCCGGCGAATGGTGGGTCGTGGACCCGGCCGAAGGCAACGTCAACCACCTTCACGCCCTGCCGGAATGGGCGGTCACCGCCACCCTCGTGCGGGAGAACCAGCCGGTGCTCACCGTGGTCCACCTGCCGTTGACGGGCGAGACCTACACCGCGCTCGCGGGAGCGGGTGCCCACCTCGACGGCCGGCCCCTGCACGTCTCGCAGACCGCGGACCTCGGCCTGAGCATCGTCGCCACCAGCCAGGCCCGGCCGGACGAGGACGAGGAGGTCGTACGCCGCGTCGGCGCTTCGATCACCGCGATGCTCCTCGGCGCACTCGTCGTCCGAACCGCCGTGCCCGCGACCCTGCACCTGGCGAACGTGGCCGCCGGCAGGACCGACGTCTTCTGGCAGTTCGCCGGAGCCCGCGCGGACCTGCTCCCCGGGGCACTGCTCGTCCGGGAGGCAGGCGGACGGATCTCCGACGCCGAGGGCCGCCCCTGGACCCCGCAGAGCAACAGCTTCCTGGCCGCCGCACCCGGCGTCCACGCCCAGGCCGCATCTGCACTCTCCCGCTGACCTGACGAAGAGCAGAAAGAATCAGAAGGAGCCGCATCGCTATGAACGAGATCGCAGTACTCGGGAACGGCCGCGTCGGCGGCAGCCTGGCCGCCGCCCTGACCCGGGCGGGGCACCGGGTCACCGTGGCGGACCGCACGCAGGGCGCCGCCGCCGAGGCCGCCCGCACCGCCCGGATCGTCATCAACGCCACACCGGGCGCCGGCTCACTGGAACGTCTCGCCGCGCTGCGCGAGGAACTGCGGGGCAAGATCCTCGTCGACGTCTCCAACGCCACCACCGACGGCCCCGACGGCCTGCCCGCAGACCTGATCCACCCCGGCTCCAGCCTCGCCGAGCGGCTTCAGGAAGCACTCCCCGAAACCCGCGTCGTCAAGACGCTCAACACCATGCTCTACCCGGTGATGACCGCGCCGGCCACCCTCGCCCAGCCGCCCACCGCGTTCCTCTCCGGCGAGGACCCGCAGGCCAAGCAGACCGTCCACGACCTGCTCACCGACCTCGGCTGGAGGAAGGAGTGGATCACCGACCTCGGCGGGATCCAGACCGCCCGCGCCACGGAGGCCGCGATCCTGTTCGTCCCGCACGTGATCCGCTCCAGCGGATTCACGCCCTTCGCGCTCTCCATCGCCCGCTGACCCCGCCAACCCGGCAGGCGGGCTCCCTTGCGCCGTCCGTCAGAGGTGGGACGGCAGGTACCCCAGTTGCACCGCCCGGACGCCGGCCTGGAAGCGGCTGCGGGCGCCGAGGTGGGTGAGCAGGCCGGTGGTCAGGCGGCGGGCGGTGCGGGTGGAGATGCCCATGCTGTTGGCGATCGACTCGTCGGTGCGGCCCTCCGCCATCAGGCGCACGACCTCGGTCTGCTGGCGGGTCAGTTCGCCGGAGGAGCGCTGGGGCGCGGCGCCGAAGGGTTCGGCGGAGTCCCATACGAGGTCGAACAGGCGGCACATCAGGGAGATCACGCCGGGGTCCGTGATGGCCAGGGCGCCGTCGGCCGTGCTGTCGGAATCGGAGGCGATCAGGGCCGAGCGCCGGTCGATGATGATCATGCGGTTGGGCAGGGTCGGCACCGTGCGGATGTGCGCTCCCTGCTCGGTGAGCCAGGTCGCGTGGCCTGCGGTGGGGGCGTCGCGGCGGATGCTGTCCAGGTAGACGGTGCGCATCGTGATGCCGCGGGAGAGGAGGCGGCGGTTGAGCGGGCGCGAGGCCTCCATGTTGGCGGGCGTCTGGGGTCCGCCGGGGGCGAAGGTGAGGAACTCCTCCTTGACGTTGTCGTTGAGGGCTTCCAGGTGGTCGCGGATGGCGTCGATCCCGCGGAGGTAGCGGATGCCGGCGCCCATCGACATCGTGTCGTGCTGTGCGTACTGGGCGATCAGCTCGGCTGTCGCCGCGCGGCTCTGCTCGACGTGCTGCTGCTGCTCGGCCAGCTCGGCCTGGCGGCGCGCGAGGAGTTTCATGAGCCCGAGGTCGGGGCTGATGGCGCGCATCGAAGACTCGTCCGCCGACGAGGTGCGGATCAGGGCCAGCTCGAAGAGCTGGTCGAGGGCGTCGCGCACGGCGTCCTCGGACAGCTGCAGCTGTCCGGAGAGCTCGGCCACTCCGGACAGCGGGTGGGCCAGCATCTCCCGGTAGACCGCTTCGGCTGCGGCGCTGAGGCCGAGTGGACCAAGCATGAACGTTCCCTTGTGGTGCGAGTGGTGCCAGTGGTGCGAGCGGGTCATCCGCGCCGAGATCCAGCGCTGACGTACTCCGGCTTCCGACGATCCTGTCCCGGTCAGCGGACGCTCGACGCCGCATTCTATTGCTCCAGGTCAGCCCGTCCCGGGCGGGACGCCCGGCAGTGGCCAACTGCAACCCCTGGCACTGGGGCCCCGAAACCCGCATGGTCTCAACCATGTTCCTGATCTGCGCATCCCTGACCCCGCGCCCCGGCGGCAGCGGGTCCTTCCCCGCCGACACCGCGGCCGCCGTCGCGTCCGCCTCCGCCGCGGCCGGGGTGCGGGGCATCGAACACGTCGTCCAGCGCGCCGAACCGGGCACACGCCCCGTCCTCGGCATGTACGTCGTCGCCGCCACGCGGCAGGCCGCTGCTTCCGCTTCCGAGCGGGCGTGGCACGCCGCGGTAGCCGCCCGCCCCGAGTTGGGAGGGTGGACGGCGGTCTGGGTGGACGTTCCGCTTCCCGAACCGCCCGTGGCCTAGGGCGGACATGGCCATTTTGACCCTCCTGATCTCCCTTCTCCCGGCTCTTGCGCCGGGGCAGACTCGTGGTCGTCCAGGAAAACAACCGAGGAACGGAGCACGAACATGAAGAAGACCAAGGCCCTGGCCATGTCACTGATCGCCGCCACCGCCGTGCTGTTCGGCGCCGGGACCGCGAGCGCCGGCACCCTCCCGATATCCACTCTGCAGCCCGGCTCGACCTGCTCCTCCCCCGGCTTCGGCTGCCCGCACGACTCCGGCTGGCAGGGGATCACGCCGCCCGTCGCCCAGTGACGGAGCCCGGGTCCGGCAGTCGCGCCCCGTCCCCGCACCGGGGCGCCGGGGCCCGCCGGCTCACGGTGTTCCTCGACCGGCTGTCCCCCACCTCGACCGTGGAGCCCGTCCCGCTGCAGGACCTGCACACGGCGCACGCGCCGCGCAGCGCCGAGGAGGACGAGCAGTACGCAAGGACCCTCGCCGCCTCCGGGGAGGACCTCGCGCCGGTCCTCGTGCACCGCTCGACGATGCTCGTCATCGACGGCGTGTGCCGGGCCCGCGCCGCCGTGCTCCGCGGCCACACCCACATCCCGGCCCGGCTCTTCGACGGCACGGAGGAAGACGGCGAACTGCTGTCGGTGCTGGTCGACATCGCGCACGGCATGGTTCCGCCCGTGGCGGTACGTACCGCCGCGGCCCGGCACGCGCTCCGCGTGCAGCCCGACTGGTCCGACCGGGCGCTGGCCGCTCTCACCGGACTGCCGGGAAAGCGCATCGCAGCGCTCCGGCGGGAGAGCGGAGCCGCCACCGCACCGCACGAACGACGGCTCGGCCTCGACGGCCGGGCCCGGCCCCTCGACTCCGCCGCCCGCCGGCAGCTCGCCGACGGGCTGCTCAACGACGACCCGCACGCCTCCCTGAGGCAGGTCGCCCGCGCGGCCGGACTGTCACCGGCCACCGTGGCCGACGTACGCGCACGCAGGCGCCGCGGCGAGGATCCCGTACCCCGCCGGGGCGCCGGGCCCCGGCCCGCGCGGCCCGGCCTGGTCCCGACGCCCCGGAGGCCCGTACCGCCGACGGCCGTCACCGCACTGCGCCCCGTACTGGCCTCTCTGACCCAGGACCCCTCCCTGCGGCACACCGAGAGCGGCCGCGCGCTGCTGCGCGCCCTGGACGTCTCCTGTGTGCTCGCGGACGGGATCGAGGGCATCGCCGCGCACGTTCCGCCGCACCGGCTGGACGCCGTCGCCCGGCTCGCGGAGTCGCACGCCCGGCTCTGGGAGACGCTCGCCTCCCATCTCGGGCAGCGGCACACCGGCCGCGACGACCGCACCCCGCTGCCCGCGGGCACCGGCGGCGCGGCCGGCTGACGGCGCTTCCCGCTCCTGCCACCCCTGCGTCCGGTGGCCGGGGCGGACGAGCACGTCCACTCCGACGGCACGACGCCGTTCGGCGCCCCCCCATGCCCGCAGCACCAGCAAAGCCCATCCCCTTCCGTCGGCAGACCCCTTCCCCGCCCGCCGGAACCCCCCGCAATCCAAGGAGCAGGAGTGGCACTCGCCGTAGCAGAACGACACGTGGCAGGGTCCGTCGTCCACCTCACCCCGGCCGAGAGCGAGGGGTTGTGGAACCTGTCGGAAACGGTGGTCTCGCTGCTGGAACGCTCCCCGTCGTTCGACCTCTCGGAACTCCTCCCGGAGGTCCCCCACGCGCTGCGCACCGCGCTGACGGACTTCCGCGAAGGAGCGTCGGACAGCGGATACCTGCTGGTGAAGGGGGTGTCCACGGGTGAACTCCCGAGCACGCCCCTGGAATACGGGTCACGGGCACTGGTCGGACACGCCACCGACGGAACGCTCGCGCTGACGGCCGACCTCCTCGGCAGCCTCATCGGGTACGCCGACGAGAAGAAGGGCGACCTCTTCCACGACGTGCACCCGGTGCGGGGCGAGGAGCACCGGATGGAGAACAGCGGCTCGGTGGCCTTCGACTTCCACACCGAGAACGTCCACCATCCGCTGCGGCCCGACTACCTCGGCCTGCTGAGCCTGCGTCAGGGACACGAGCGGACCACGGCCACCCGAGTGGCCTCCGTCCGGCAGGCCCTGGCCCGCCTGACGCAGGCCGAGGCCGCCACCCTGCGGGAACTGCGGTTCGAGAGCCTGTTCCCGACCTCGTTCACGCGGGGCACCTCCGGCGAACGGCCCACCACGGGCCGGCACCGGGTCCTCTTCGGCGCCCCGGGCAACGAGTCCTTCCGTTACGACTCGTTCAACACCAGGGCGGCGGACCCCGAAGCCGCACGGGCCCTGCAGGCCCTGGCCGGAGCACTCGAAGCAGTCTGCGCCGAAGTCGTCCTGGAACCCGGCGACCTGCTCCTCGTCGACAACCACATCGCCGCCCACGGCCGCTCCGCCTTCACTCCCCGCTACGACGGACGAGACCGCTGGCTGCGCCGCTTCTACTCGCACAGCGCCGTACCGGGCTGGGCGCGGCGCATGATGGCCGGCGAACGCGTCCTGCCGACCACCACCGACATCCAGGGCATCTTCTGAGGCCACATCCCGGCCTCCCCTCCGCCCCTCCCCCTCCACGTGCCGGACTCCGTGAGTTCCGCACGCCCTCATCGCCAGCGCACATCAAGCGCATACCGCCAGAAAACCTCCCAAGAAGGGCACACGCATGTCCATCCTCGCTTCCCCCGGTGACCTCGCGCCCGGTGAGATCCCCGACGCCGCCATGGCAGCCGTCGTCTCCGGCGAGACCTCGCCCGAGGCCGTCTATTACCCCGTCAGCGACCAGCGCATGGTCACCGGCGAAGGGGTCTACCTGTACGACTCCGAGGGCCGCGGATACATCGACTGCGCCTCCGCGACGTTCAACCTCAGCCTCGGCTACCGCCACCCGGCCGTCATCAAGGCGATCAAGGACCAGGCCGACGAGCTGATCCACGTCACGTCGAGCTTCCAGACGGAGCCCATCAACCGGCTCTCCAAGCGCCTGGCCGACCTCGCCCCCAAGCGCCTCACCAAGACCCACCTCAAGGTGTCCGGCGGATCGGTGGCCAACGAGGGCGCGATCAAGATGGCGCAGCGGGCCACGGGCAAGCGCGACGTCGTGACGCTGTTCCGCAGCCACGTCGGCCAGACCATGATGATGGCCAGCCTCTCCGGGAACGCCTTCCGCCGGGCGCCGTTCGCCCAGCTGTACCCGGGCGGCATGCAGGTGCCGGACCCGTACTGCCACCGCTGCTTCTACGGCCAGCAGGCCGGCAGCTGCCGCATGATGTGCGTGGACCGCATCAACGACTTCCTGG
Source organism: Streptomyces sp. NPDC029216 (assembly GCF_040648015.1). Taxonomy (NCBI): domain Bacteria; kingdom Bacillati; phylum Actinomycetota; class Actinomycetes; order Kitasatosporales; family Streptomycetaceae; genus Streptomyces; species Streptomyces sp. NPDC029216. Next base: position 20,147 of record NZ_JBEZWL010000027.1, read on the forward strand.
AGTTCGCGAGCAGCGGCAGCGTCGCCGCCGTCCTCGTGGAGCCCATCTCCGGCAACGGCGGCAACATCGTCCCGCCGGACGGGTACTTCACCAGGCTGCGCGAGTTGTGCGACGCCCACGGCATCAAGCTGATCTTCGACGAGATCCAGACCGGCATCGGCCGGACCGGGCGCATGTTCGCCGCCGAGCACTTCGGCGTCGAGCCGGACGCGATGACGGTCGCCAAGGGCCTCGGCGGTTCCGGCGCGCAGGTGGCGGCGATCATCGCGAGCGACGAGATGGCGGGCCTGCCCACCAACGACCACTCCTTCACCTACGGCTCCAACCTGCTGGCCGCGTCCGCCGCCCTCGCGACGCTCGACGTCATCGACGACCCGCTGTTCCTGGCGAACGTCCGCGCCACCGGCGACCTGATCATGGGCCGGCTGGAGGAGATGAAGAAGCGCCACCGCGTGATCTCCGACGTCCGCGGCGTGGGCCTGATGATCGGCATCGAGATCGTCAACCCGGACGGCGCCCCCGACACCGCCCTGACCAACCACCTTGCGGACAAGGCGATGGAGCACGGCCTGATCCTGCGCACCTCGCGCTACGGCAACGGCAACGTGCTCAAGATCCGGCCGCCGCTCACGCTGACCCTGGCCGAGGCCGAGCTGATCTGCGACCGCTTCGACGCGCTGCTGACGGAGCACGCGTGATGGAACCCGGCCTCGTCCTGGTGGGCGGCGGGTTCCGCGCCACCACCTTCCTCGCCTCCGCCCCCGGGCTCCTCGCCCACCGGGTCACCGTGTTCGAGCGCGGCACGGTCTTCGGTCCCGGCGGCTTCGCGGACTACGCGATCACCAGCACCTCGATCGGCTCCCGCTTCCTCAAGGAGCTCTCCGCCACCGGTCCCTTCGCCGCGCTGAGGGACGATCCGCTGGTCGCCCGGGTCGCGGACGCCGAGGCGCCGGTTCCCATGGAGCACCTGGCCACGGCGCTGGGCCGGGTCGGTACGGCGGTGGCCGCGGCCCTGGGGCCCGACCGGCTCGTCCTGGGCACGGAGGTGACCGCTCTCGACGTCGTCGAGGAGGGCTCGGCCGTACTGGTCCACCTCGCGGACGGGCGGACCGTACGGAGCGGGAACGCGGTCATCGCCACGGGGCGGACCGAGCGGCCGCACGCCGAACTCGCCCCCTGGCGGGCGAAGGTGCGCCGGTCCGCGCAGATCATCAGCCGGAGCGGGCGGGACGGGCTGCGCCGGGAGCTGGCCGCACTCGGACGCCACGGCGAGGACGGCCGCCGGATCGTCATCGCCGGCGCCTCGCACAGTGCCATGTCCGTGCTCCGCGTCCTGCTGGAGCTGTTCGACGAGATCCGCGCGACCGACCCCGGCTACCGGGCCCCCGCCGTCGACGTGCTCCAGCGCAGTGCGGCGCGGCTGGTCCACCCCGGCCTCGCCGAGGCGCGGCGGGATTACGTCGAGGGCCGCGAACGGGCCGCCGACCCGGCCACCGACGTGTGCCCGGCGACGGGCATCGTCTTCCGCGACTCGGGGCTGCGGCACGAATCGCGGGACCTGTACTGCGCGCTGTGGGACGGCCGGATCCCGGGTGCCCGGCTGGTCCGTACGGGCCGGCTCGCGGAGGCCGCGGACCTGCTCGACGACGCCGCTGTGGTGGTCCAGGCCCTCGGCTACCACGGCCACGCGCCCGACGTGCTGATCGACGGCCGGCTCGCCCGCCCCAGCCGCTCGCCGGAGCGGTTCGCGCACACGGACGACGGCACGGCGCTGATCGCCGGGCGGCCCGTTCCGGCGCTGTCGGTCCTCCGGGTCGAGCCGACGCCGTACGCCCTGCGCGACCACGCGGTCTACGGCAGCGGGCTCTACGGCAGGCTCGCCGGCCGGCTCCTCGCCCGGCTCGAAGCAGACGCCGGCTCCCCCGCCGCGGCCGCTTCTCCGCCCGTTGCCGCTTCCCAGCCCTCTTCCCTGCCCCCATACGTTCCCCAGGAGAGCGCCGTATGACCACCGAGACGACGGCCGCGGCCGCCGTACCCCGCGTCCGCGACCAGCAGCAGCTCGTCGAGGAGCTGGCCGATCTGCTCCAGGACCGCAAGCAGCCGGGCCGGCCGCTGGTGGCCGGGCTGACCGGCATGGACACCTCCGGCAAGTCGCAGCTGGCCGCCGCGCTGGCCGCCGAGTTCCGGCGCCGGGGAGCGGACCACCAGCTCGTCCGGATCGACGACTTCCACCGGCCGCGCGCCGTCCGCTACCGCTCCGACCTGCCGGACGCGGAGGCGTACTACCACCACAGCATCGACTTCGGCCGGGCCGCCGAGCAGCTGCTGCGGCCCGTACGGGAGGACGGCCGGCTGTCGGCGGAGCTGACCCTGCTGGACCTGCCCAGCGACACGTACACGCTGACCCGGGCGTACGAGGTCGGGCCGGAGACGATCGTGCTGGTCGAGGGGGTGTTCCTGTTCCGCGCCGAAATCCGGGACCTGATCGACCTGTTCGTGTACCTCGACGTCGCCGAGGACGTCGTACTGGCCCGCGGCCGGGTGCGGGACGTTCCCTCCCAGGGCGAGGAGGTCATGGGCAAGTACCACACGAAGTACCTGCCGGCGCAGCGGGCGTACCTGGCCGAGCACCCGCCGGCCGAGCACGCGGAGGTGATCGTCGACAACTCGGACTGGGCGGCTCCGGTCGTACGGGTGTGGCCGGCGGGTGCGGTTCCGTCCCGCGCAGGGGACGGCGGCCGATGAGCGCCGCGGCCCCCGTCCGGGGTCCCGTGCGCGCGGTGGTCTTCGACCTGTGGAAGACCCTCGTCCCACTGCCCGATGACGTGAAGCGGCAGGCCTTCACCGAGACCGCGCGGGCCCTGGGCATGCGGCCGGAGGAACTCGCCGGGCCCTGGGCGCAGACCCGGGTGCGGCGCGAGACCGGCCCCCTGGACGTCTACCTCGACGGCCTGCGCGCGGACCTCGACGCTCCGTGGGACGACGCGCAGCAGGCCGAGGCCATGCGGGTGCGCCGGGCCGTCCACGGCCGGGGCTTCGCCCGTCCCGCCGAGGGCGCCGTCGAGACGCTGACCCGGCTGAAGGCCCTGGGCGTCCCGGTCGGCCTGGTGTCGAACTGCAGCTCCGACGTCCGGGACATGCTCGACGCCTCGGCCCTGGGGCCGCTGATCGACGTGTCCGTGCTCTCGGCGGAAGCCGGGCTGATGAAGCCGGATCCGGAGATCTTCCTGCTCGCCGCCCGCCGGCTGGGCGTGGACAGCGGTGCATGCCTCTACGTCGGAGACGGCCACGACGACGAGCTGGACGGCGCGTCGATGGCCGGGATGACCGCGGTGCTGCTCGACCTCGGCGAGGACCACCCGTGGGCCGGCCCCCGGATCGGCGGGCTGCCGGAGGTCCTGGAGCTCGCGGGGTACGGCGGGCGGGCACCGGATGCCGTCTGAGTGACCGCGCCCGAACCGTTCCGAAGCCCCGTTCCGACAGGCCCGTACCGGGCGACCGACCCCCTTTCCCCGTTCCGACAGGAGCTCGTGAACTTCATGAAGCACGTCATCGTCACCAACACCGGCAACACCAGGCAGGCCCGGCAGCTCGCCGAACGCGGCGACCTGCGCGTCCTGTTCGTCACCGAGCCGCGGTTCGTCGACCAGTACCCGGAGGGCACCGAACTCGCCCTGGTGGACGACCTCAACGTCCCCGAAGCCGCCACCGCCGCCGTCACCGCGGCGCGGCAGCTCGGGGAGTTCACCCATGTGCTGGCGCTCTCGGAGCGCGCCTCCCAGGCGGCCGGACACCTGCGCAGCCATCTCGGCCTGCCGGGGCCGTCGTTCGACACGGTGGTCAACTGCACCGACAAGCAGGCCATGAAGCAGCGGTTCCTGGAGGCCGGGCTGCCCACCGCGCGGCACGCCGTCGCGGCCGACGCGGCCGGGCTCGCCGCCGCGCTCCGGGAGACCGGCTACCCGGCCATCGTCAAGCCGGTCATCGGTGCCGGGGCGGACGCGACCGAGGTGATCCGCTCCGCCGCCGAACTCGCGACGCCCGCCGTGCAGGCGTACCTCGACCGGCTGACCCACCCGGCCACCACCTCCGAGAAGGCCTTCCCGGTCGTGGTCGAGCAGTACCTGGACGTCCTGAACGAGTACCACTGCGACGGGCTCGTCGCCGACGGCCGGGTGACCTTCGTACGGGTCTCGCGCTACCTCAAGCCGGTCCTCGGCTACGGGGAGGGCGGCGTCTTCGGCTCCCACCTGCTGGACCAGGACTCCGCGGAGGCGGCCGCGGTCCGCGAGCTGCACGAGCGGGCCGTCCGCGCGGTGGGCCTGCGCGACGGGGTGACCCACTTCGAGGCGCTGGAGACCGCCGACGGCTTCCACGCGGGTGAGATCGCGTGCCGTCCGGGCGGCGGCGGCATCCGCCGCATGCTCCAGCTCGACAGCGGCTTCGACACCTGGGGCGCGTACATCGCGAGCAGCTTCGGGGAGGCGTACGAGGTCCCGGCCGCCGCGGGTGCCTCGGACTCCGGTGCCACGGACCCGGGCCTGCTCGTCGAAATGCTGTTCCCGGCGGTGCGCGGCACCGTGACGGCGATCAGCGCGGCGGAGGACTTCACCGCGATCCCCGGCGTCATCGAGGTCGACATGCGGCTCACGCCGGGCGACACGGTCGGCGGGCTCATGGACTCCTCCACGGTCAGCGGCCTGGTCTTCGCCCGGACTTCGGCCGGCCGCGACGTGGCCGCTGTCGTACGGGACGTCGAGGCGGCGTTCCACATGGAGACCGCGGCCCCCGAGGAGACGGCCGCATGAAGATCCTCGTCCTGAACCGCTCCAACCTCGCCACCACCCCCTACGCCCAGTGGCTCGGCCCCGCGCACGAGGTCGTCCTCGTCACCTCCACCGGCGCGATCAGCACCGACCCCGACCGGGCGCACGCGGAGCTGTCCGGCTACCGGGAGGTCGTCACCTTCGACCGCTTCCACGCGAACGCGGCCGTCGAGACCACCGCACTCGACCTGCACCGGCGCCACGGATTCGACGCGGTCATCGCCATGAACGAGTACGACCTGCTGCGGGCGGCCCGCCTGCGGGAGGCGATGGGCATCGACGGCCAGGGCGTGGCCGAGGCGGAGGCGTTCCGCGACAAGCTCCGCATGAAGGAGGTCCTCACCGCGGCCGGCGTCCGCACGGCGCCGTTCGCGCCCGTCGCGCACGTCACCGACCTGTACGCGTTCGCCGCCGAGCACGGCTACCCGTTCGTGGTGAAGCCGCGGCGCGGCGCCGGTTCGACGGGCGTGGAAGTGCTGCGCGACGCGGGCGAGCTGGCGGCCTACGCCGCGGCCCACAGCGCGCTCGGGGACGACGACGGAGCCGCGCTGCTGGCGGAGGCGTACGTCGAGCACGAGCTGTTCCACATCGACGGGCTGATCGTGGCGGGCACCACGGTCCTGGTGTGGCCGTCCGCCTGCACCTCCGCCCTCACCTACCGCGAGGGCACCGTGTTCACCAGCACGACGCTCGATGCGCACGACCCGCTGACCGAGCCGCTGCGCGACCTGACGCTCCGCGCCGTGCGCGCCCTGTCGGCCTGGCCCACGCTCACGTTCCACGCGGAGGTCTTCCGCACCGCGGACGGCACGCTCCTGCTCAACGAGATCGCCTCCCGGGTCGGCGGCGGCAAGATCTACGAGGCGACCCGGCTGGCGACGGGCGTGGACCTGGTCCGCGAATACGTCCAGGCCGTCGGCGACAGCAGCGTCCACCGCCCGCCGGTGGACCGGCCCGAACGGACCGCCGGCTTCGCCCTGTTCCCCGGCAGCCCGGGAACCCTTACGGCGGCTCCCGCCGAGGGCACCTGTGACGTGGCCGGGGTGGACCAGTACCGCCTCAACGTGCCGGTGGGCACGTCCCTCGGCATCGCCGAGCACAGCAGCGCGCGGATCGCATCGGTGGTCGTCGCCGGCGACGACCGCGCGGCGGCGGAGGCGGTCCTCGCCAAGGCCGTCGACTGGTTCCGGGCGGCCACCGAGATCACGCCGCCGGTGCCGGACCCGGCCCCCTGACGCGCCTCCCCTCCGCCCGCTTCCCCTCCGTACGACGAAAGGCCCCCCGTGCACGTCAGTCAGACCGTCCTCATCGTGCCGATGCAACCCACCCCCAACGGACGCATGCACATCGGCCACGGCGCCGGAACGTATCTGCGCGCCGACGTCCTCGCCCGTGCGCTGCGCAGCCGCGGCCACGACGTGTCCGTCATCAGCGGCAGCGACGGGTTCGAGGACTGGGTCACCGCCGCGGCCCGGGCGGAGGGGCACACCCCCGAGGAGACCGTCGCCCGCTTCCACACCGGCATCAAGCAGGACCTGGACAGCCTGTCCATCGGCCTCGACGCGTGGATCGACCCGACCTCGGCCGAGCACCACGACGGCTATCGGGCCGTCCACGAGGACACCCTCGAACTGCTCCGCTCCACCGGCGCGGCGCGCGCCGAGAGCGAGCGGATCCCGTTCTCCGAGCAGACCGGGCGGGCCGTCGTCGGCACCTGGATCGCCGGCGACTGCCCGCACTGCGGCAAGCCGTGCGGCGGCGCGACCTGCACCTTCTGCGGGCAGTTCTTCCAGCCCGAGGAGGTCGTCAACCCGCGCTCGCGGCTCGACGACTCCACGCTGGTGTGGCGGGACGAGGAGAACTGGTTCACGTACCCGACCGATCCGGACGCCATCACCGAGCACCACGTACGGGCCGGGGTGCGCCCGCAGTTCCTCGACACCGTGCGCCGCTACCTCGACGCCAGTGCGGGCCGGGTCAACCTCACCGGCCAGGGCACCTGGGGCATCAAGAGCCGTACGCTCCCGCCGGGCAAGGTCATCGCGAACAGCTACTACCTGTACAGCGTGTACTGCGGCGAGGTGCACCGCCGGCTGACGGACGCCGGCGCCAACCCGTTCGCCGCCGGCAGCGGCGTCACCACCATCGGTGTGTTCGGCAGCGACAACTCCCGTCCGGGCTTCGTGTCCCCGCACGTCATCGCCCAGGGGTCGGGCGGCGCCCTCAAGCCGTTCGACGCGGCCGTCGTCACCGGCATGCTGCACTTCGAGGGTCAGAAGTGCTCCACCAGCAAGGGCCACGGCATCTGGCTCGGCGAGCTGCTCGGCAGTGCCTGCGTCACGGCGGACGAGCTGCGCTTCCACCTGCTCCACGCCCCGCTGGACCACGGCACCGCCGACGTCACCCTGGACGGCCTGGTCGACGACGTGGTGCGGCTGCGCGACTGGCAGCGGAACGTGCTGCTGCCCGCGGTCGACCAGGTGCGGTCGGCGGGCGCCTCCGTGGCGTGCACCCCCGCCGTGCTCGACGCCGTCGAGGCCCAGCACACCGGGCTCAGCCCGTACCACACGGACCTCACCGCGGCGGTCACCGCGCTCGCCGACTGGATGCACCGGGGCCCCGGCTCCGCGCCGGAGGACCGCGGACCGTGGCTGCTCGGCCTCGCCCTGCTCGGCGCCCCCCTGGTGCCCCGCCTCGCCGGTGAGATCTGGGCCCAGCTGGGCTTCGAGGGCGCGCCGGACCTGGCACGGGCCCGTGCCGGCAGCCCGGCGCCGAGCCCGGAGCCGCGGCTGACGCCGCCGCCCGCGGAGCCGCTGACGGCCGAGGCCCTCCTGCCGTTCGTCCACCGGGCCTGAGGCGCGCGGCCGCCGCCCCGGCCCCGCCTCCCCCACCCGCTTCCTCCCTCATCGACCCGACACCGGAGTACCCCATGCACATCACCAGCTGGCTCGACCACGAACCCCACCGGCTGCGCGAGCTGGTCCGCAGCGCCGTGGCCCGTACCGCCCCCTGGCGGGTGGCCGTGCTCTACGGCGGGACCTCCGCCGAGGACCGGCTCTACATGGAGAGCAAGCCCGCCGCCGACTGGTCGGTGCACGACGTCCTCGACGGGCTGCGGCAGCTGGGGACCGATGCCGACTGGATCGACCCGACTTCCCCCTCCTTCCCGTCCGAGATCACCGCCTACGACGCCGCGTTCCTCAACGTGCACGGCGACTTCGGCGAGGACGGCCACCTCCAGGGCACGCTCGCCTACCTCGGCGTCCCCTACACCGGCAGCTCGGTCGCGACGGGCGTCATCGGCGCCGACAAGCGCCTGACGAAACTGGTCCTGGCCTCCTCCGGCGTCACCATCCCCGCCCACCGCCGGCTCAGCCCGGCCGAGACGCCCGAGGCCGGCCTGCACTGCCCGGTCATGCTGAAGGCCGTCAACGGCGGCAGCAGCGTGGGCATGGTCCTCGTCACCGAGCCGGAGGACGTCGTCCCCGCCCTGCGCGGCCTCGGGAAGGCCGGCTTCACCGACGTCATCGCCGAACCCTTCGTCGACGGCACCACCGTGACGGTGTCGGCGCTGCGCATCGACGGGGACGTGGTCCTGCTGCCGCCGGTCACCTGCGGCACCGAGCGGGAGTACTACGACGAGTACAGCAAGCTGCACGGCGAGCAGGCGGGCACGGTGACCTACCGGGCCCTGACCGACGCCGAGGACCCGCGCCTGCACGCCCTGCACCGCGCCACCCGGGAGGTCCTGAAGGTCATCGACTTCGAGGGGGCGATCCGGGTGGACTTCATCCTCACGCCGGACGGTGACCCGGCGCTCCTGGAACTCAACACCATCCCCGGCGTCCAGCACGGCAGCAACCTCGTGCTCGCCGCCGCCGCGGCCGGCATCACGTACCCCGAGCTGCTGGGCGTCGTCCTGGCCAGCGCCGCCAACACCGCGAAGCTCGCGCCCTGGCGGCGGGAGCGGGCCGACCTGGCCTGATCTCACCCTCATCGCCCACCGCACGGAACGGACACCCACCCCATGCTCCATGACGGCTACAACACCACCGCGGTAGCCGTGGTCGACGCCCTCGGCACCGGTCACCTCCTCGGCCCCGCCCTCCGCTCCCGAGGCGTCCCCGTCGTCCACGTACGCAACCACACCGCGGAGTTCGAACGGCAGCTCCACACCTTCCACGCGCCTGACTTCACCGCCGCGCTCGACTTCACCGGTGACCCGGCGGCCACCGCACGGCAGCTGCGCGACCTGGGCGTCCGGCACGTCCTGGCCGGCACCGAGAGCGGCAGCGACACCGCCGACCTCCTCGCCACCGAGCTGGACCTGCCCACGGCGAACGCCCCCGGTTTCGCCGCGGCCCGCCGGGACAAGCGCACGATGCACCGGATCCTGCACGAGGCCGGGGTCCCCGTACCGGCCCAGCAGCACCTGGACGGCGACGGCCGCGTCCACTGGCAGACCGGCCCGCTCGACCCGGCGCAGCCCACCGTGGTCAAGCCGCCCGCCAGCGCCGGGACGGACGGCGTGCACATCTGCCCCACCGCGGCGGACCGCGACGCCGCCGTCCGCGGCCTGCTGGGCGCCCCCAACCTGTTCGGCCAGCCCAACGACGGCGTCGTGGTCCAGGAACTCCTCACCGGCCCGGAGTACATGGTCAACACCGTGTCCGTGGACGGCTCCCACATGGCCGTCGAGATCTGGCGCTCCGACAAGAAGCTGGTCGACGACGCGCCCGTCTACGACCGGCAGGAGCTGCAGAGCCCCGACGCGCCCGGCATGCCCGCCCTCCTCGGCTACGTCCGCGAGGTCCTCACCGCGCTGGGCGTGCGCTGGGGCGCCACCCACACCGAGGTCATCCTCACCGACCGGGGACCCCTGCTGCTGGAGACGGGCACCCGGCTGCCCGGCGGCCACGACCCCTCGCTCAGCCTCAAGGCCCTGGGCACCAGCCACCTCGACGAGGTCGTCGACTCCTACCTCGCGCCCGACGCGGTCGCCGACCGCGGTCCGGTACGCCCGCTGCGCCGCCACGCCCTGGGCGTCAGCCTGATCTCCCCGGCCGCCGGCGTCCTCCTGCGGCCGCTCGACCTGGACCCGGTCACCTCGCTCCCGTCGTTCCACGGGATCCGGCTGACCGTCCGCCCCGGATGCGAACTCCCCCGTACGACCGGCCTGCACAGCAAGCCCGGCGGCCTCTACCTCTGCCACGAGGACCCCGCGCAGCTCGAACGCGACTACCTGGCGGTACGGGCCTGGGAGCGGGACGAGTTCACGAACGCCGTGGCCGGCCGCTGACGGACACTGCCGGGCGCCTCCGCCTGCCCCCCCTGCCGACTGCCCTGCCGACGGCCCTGCCCGTGCCGCCCTGCCCTTGAGGATGCCGCCATCAACGCCCAAGCGAACACCACCACGCCCCCGCCGGAACCCGGCACCGCGCTCACTCCCCGCCGGCTGCTCCGCCGCAGACCGCTGCGGCTGCTCTTCCTGGCCCGCGGCACCTCGGTGCTGGGCGACATGGTCACCCCCGTCGCCCTGGTCTTCGCCGTCCTCGCCCTGGGCGGCGGCGCGTCCGGCATCGGCATCGTGCTGGCGGCCCGGGCGCTGCCGAGCGTGGCGCTCGTCCTGATCGGCGGGGTCATCGGCGACCGCTACCCGCGCCGGTCCGTCATGGTGTGGTCGAACCTCGCGGGTTTCGCGGGCCAGACCCTCACCGGCGTCCTCATCCTCCTCCAGCACGCCCCGCTGTGGTGCATCGCCCTGCTGGCCGCCACCCGCGGGGCGACGGGCGCGTTCTTCAACCCGGCCTCCACCGGCGCCATCGCGGAGGTCGCCCCGGCAGGGAACCTCCGGCAGACCTACAGCCTCTTCTCCCTCGTGGGCAATGCCGCGGAAGTCGCCGGACCGGTCCTCGCCGCCGCACTCCTGGCCTGGGTCGACCCCGGCTGGCTGCTGGTGGCGGACGGAGCCACCTTCCTGATCAGCGCACTCCTCGTCGCCGCCGTCGGCCCGCTCGGCCACCCGGCCGCCGGCGCCCGCCGCTCGATGGCCGGGGACATCCGCGAGGGCCTGCGCTGCGTGACCGAACGCCGCTGGCTGACCGCCCTCATCGCCAGCGCCGCCGTCTTCCAGCTGTGCCTCCTGTCCGCCCTGAACGTCCTCGGCCCCGTCGTCGCCAACGACCACCTCGGCGGCGCCTCCGCCTGGGCCCTCATCGTCGGCGCGCTGGGCGCCGGCGGGCTGTGCGGCACTGCCCTGTCCCTCAAACTGCGCCTGCGGCGGCCCCTGTTGACCGGGTACGTCGCCATGCTCGCGGGCGCCGGCCCGACCCTGCTGCTGCTCGCCCTGCCCGCGCCCGTGTACGTCCTCGCCGTCTCCGAGTTCGTCTCCGGCATGGCCATCGCGGTCTTCACCGCCGTGGAGTCGGCGGCCATCGCCAAGGAGGTACCCCGCGACCTCCTCTCGCGCGTGGACGCCGTCAACCGCTTCGGGTCGATGGGTCTGCGACCCGTCGGCACGGCCCTGATCGGCCCGGTCGCCGCCGCCTGCGGAGTGCCCCTCACCCTCGTCTGCGCCGCCGTGCTCTCCCTGCTCGCCATGGTCGTCCCGCTGCTCGTCAAAGACGTGCGCCGGCTGACCGAGTGAGCGGGACGACACCCGGAGCCCGGACACACGCCCCCGCACGACCACCGAGGAGACCCGTATGACGGACCGCACGCCCGCCCCCATCCTGATGGCCGACCCCCGCGTCGCGGCGATCCCGGTCACCGGCTCCGACGAGCCGCTCGTCGACCTGCGCACCCGCTCCGGTCTGCGCATGGACACCCGCAAGGCCGACCCCGCCGGACACTACGCCCACGTACGGCAGGGGGTGGCCGACCGCCTCGCGCAAGCCGCCGGCCTGCTGCCCGCCGGGATCACCTTCCTCTTCGTCGAGGGCTACCGGCCGCCCGACCTCCAGCAGCGCTACTTCACCGCGTACCGCGAGCGGCTGCGCGACCTGCGGCCCGACCTGGACGAAGCCGGCCGGCACCTCGCCGCCAGCCGGTACGTGTCACCGCCGGAGATCGCACCCCACTCGGCCGGATCCGCCATCGACCTGACCCTGTGTACCGAGGACGGCCGCGAACTGCCCATGGGTACGAGCGTCAACGCCTCCCCCGAGGACAGCGCCCTGCGCTGCTACACGGCGGCCCCGGACATCGACCCGGAGAGCCGCGCCAACCGGGACCTGCTCGGCAGCGTCCTCACCGCGGCCGGCTTCGTCAACTACCCCACCGAGTGGTGGCACTGGTCGTACGGGGACCGCTACTGGGCCCTGGGCACGGGCCGCCCCGCGGCCCTGTACGGGCCGGTCCACCGCACCGCGGAACCGCCGGTCCAGGGGAGCGCGGGCGCCGCCGACGGGACCGCCCGGTGATCCCCGAGCCGTCCCCCCTCGCCCCGCCGCACCCCCTTCCGGCCCTCTCCGCGTACCGGCCCGTCCGCCACGAGGTGCCGTACTTCGCGCAGTGGGAGTCGCCCGAGCTGGTCTCGGAGATCGTCACGGGCCGCCTGGACGCCGCCGACGACCCCCGCTGGCGGGCCTCCGGCGCCGACTCCCCCGAGGAGTACGCCTTCTGGTCCTGGCGGGTGTGCGGCATGGCCTGCCTGCGGATGGCGCTGACCCACTGGGGCCTCGACGCGCCCCCGAGCGTCACCCTCGGCAAGGAGTACCTCGAAGCGGGCGCGTACGTACCGAAGGAGGGCGGCCTGCACGGGCTGATCTACGAGCCCTTCGCCCGCCACACCCGGGACCGCTTCGGCCTCCACGCCGAATCCCGCCCCTGGCTCCCGCTGCGCGAGGTCGCGCACCAGCTGCACGCCGGCCGCCTCGTCATGCTGTCCGTCCACCCGGGCGTCCGCAGCGGGGACACCGAGCCGCCCCACCGCGGCGGGCACCTCGTCCTGGCCGTGGGCGCGGACCGGAACGCGGTCACGATCCACAACCCGTCGGGCTGGCACGGCGTCTCGCAGGAGTTCGTCGACGTCCCCTGGCCGGTGATGCGCCGCTACTACGCACGCCGCGGCGTCCTGCTCGGCCGCCCGGCCGGCCCATCGGAAACGGTAGTGTGACGATCCGGTGTACGCCGGTTCCCTGTGTCCGGAGAGTGATGGGGCTGCGATGAGCGAACGGACGAAGCCCGAGGTCCACGTTCCGACGGGCGACGCTCCCACCGAGCTGACCGTCCGGGACCTGGTCGTCGGGGACGGGCCCGAGGTCAAGCCGGGCATGGTGGTCAGGGTCCACTACGTCGGGGTGACCTTCGCGTCCGGGAAGGAGTTCGACGCCTCCTGGGACCGGGACCAGCCGTTCAAGTTCGCCCTGGGCGGTGGCAGGGTCATCAAGGGCTGGGACCGGGGAGTGAGGGGGATGAGGGTCGGCGGCCGGCGCGAGATCATCGTCCCCCCGCGCCTCGGCTACGGGAACCAGTCGCCGTCGCCGCTGATCCCGCCGGGCTCGACCCTGGTCTTCGTCGTGGACCTGCTCGACGTGTATTCCGCCGCCGCCGGGTGGAGCAACTCCTAGGCCCCGGTCGCGCCGAGGAAGCCGGGGTGGTTCGACAAGATGAACGACGCCGAGATCGTCGCCCGGTGGACGCGAGAGGCGGTCGACCAGGGCCTCACCGAAGCGCAGGTTCGTTATGTGCTTGCCGAACTCGTGCATTACGCCACGCTGCGGGACGGGCGAACCGGCGTCGAGGTGTCCGCCGTCGACGGGGTGTGGCAGTCGGACGCACTGATCGACGAAGAGCTCAGGGCACGGCTGCGTGACGCGGTCCGGGTTCTGGAAGAGGTCCCCGAGGCGGAGCGGGACTGGCATCCCGGATCCGACGGCCAGGTACTGGATCTGGTGCATCCCTCGCTGTTCTGTCTGGTGAGGGAGGCGAGTGGCGGACCCGAGCGGGCTTGGCGGAACCCGACGGACCGCCATTCGACGTACGAATTCTCGGAGAAGTTCCAGTGGCTGCCCACGGACGTCGACGTCAGCGACGACGGCGAGGTCACCTTCCGTTCGTACGTCAACAACGTCCACCCCGAGCTGCACCGCGAACTGCTCTCCGTCCTGCCGGACCTGTTCGCGCGCCTGCGCCCGCTGCTGGAGGACGTGCTCACCGATCTGCGCCATCCGCGTCCCCTGCGGATCGAGGCCGACCCCTACGGGTGGTACGACTCGGAGCCGGAGCCCCCGAACCGGTCCTCCTACCCCGACGACGAGACCTACGCGGAAGCCCGTCGTGCGTGGGCGGAGGCCCAGGACGACTGGTGGGAGAACCGCCGTCCCGTCATCCCGGACGCCCCCGCCTTCACCATGCCCGAGCCGCCCGACGCGTCCGCCCGGGTCGACCTGCGCGGCCGCCGTCTCCAGGTCATCGTCAAGCTCGCCACCATCCACCTCACCCCGGAGAAGCCCGAGTACCCGGGCGGTTCCTGGCACGTCGAGGGGATCCTCGCGTTCTTCCTGGTCGACCCGTCGGAGACCATCGTCTCGACGTCCGATGTGCCGCCGCAACAGCCGTGGTCCGATACCTCGACCATGACGCTCGCACAGGCACGGGACTACCGCGAACAGCTCATGCGGGAACGCAAGTTCTTCGTCGACGAACACAACGAGCAGCTCTACGAGCGGGAATTCTCCCTCTGCGAGCACTGAAGCTCATCCGCGCTCACGTAGCGCCGGACCAGGTCGTGCAGGTAGTCGGGGCCGAAGCCGAAGGCGGCCGTCTCGGGGACGAGGGTGCGCATGTGGCGGTTGGAGACGGACAGGGTCTCCGTGGGCACGTCGTGGAAGGTCCAGTGGGCCGAGCGGCCCAGGGCCGCCTCCAGGGCCGAGACGATCCGGGCGGCGGGAACGCTGGTCCCCGACGCCACGTTGACCGTCCGGTCGTCCACCCCCAGGGCGAGCAGCCGGTCGAGCACCGTGGTGACGTGCCGGACGTCGATGAGGTCGCGGCACGCCCCGCGGTGCACCGTGACACTGCCCGCCCGGATCTGGCCGACCAGGGAGGGCAGCAGCTGCGCCGGGTTCTGGCCGGGGCCGACGACATGGCTGAGCCGGAGCGTCAGCCGCCGCGCACCGGATTCGGCCACCAGCCGCTCCATCGCCAGCTTGTGCCGGCCGTACGGGGAGACCGGCTCCGCCCGGGTGTCCTCGCTGCCCTCGCCCGTCCTGCCGTAGAG
Organism: Streptomyces sp. NPDC029216; assembly: GCF_040648015.1. NCBI lineage: Bacteria > Bacillati > Actinomycetota > Actinomycetes > Kitasatosporales > Streptomycetaceae > Streptomyces > Streptomyces sp. NPDC029216. The sequence goes on from NZ_JBEZWL010000027.1 coordinate 35,195, forward strand.
CCCGGTGGACGCGGAGGACAGGAACACCAGGAGGCGGCCCCGTTCCCGGCAGCGCCGGGCCGTCTCGGACACCAGTGCCGCCTCGCGGCGGAACCGCTCCGGCGAACGCTCCGAGGTGTCCGAGACCCCGGCGGCCAGGACGGTGGCGGGCACGCCGTGGGTGAGGCCGTGCCGGAGGTAGTGCGCGAGGAAGCCCCCGCCTACGATCTCCGTGGTCATGCCCGGAGCAGCCGTCGCTCCACCGCGTCGGCCGCGGCCCCCGCGTGGCCCGCCCGTACGATCTCGTCGCGTACGGCGCGCACCCGGCTGCGTACCCCTTCGTGGGCGTGCAGGCCGGTCACGGCCCTGCGCAGGACATCGGCCGTCACGGATCGCAGCGGCAGTGCCACGCCCAGCCCGAGCTCCCGCAGCCGGCGGGCGTTGGCGGCCTGTTCGGGGAGCCGGGGGACGACGAGGGACGGCACCCCGTGGTGCAGGCTCTCCATCGTCGTGGCCATGCCCCCGTGGTGGACGACCAGCGAGGCACGGGCCAGGACGGCCCGCTGCGGCACCCAGCGGTGCGCCTCGACGTTCGGGGGCAGCGGGCCGAGCAGGGCGGGGTCGGTGCGCTCGCCGACCGCCATCACCAGGTGCCAGTCCAGCCCGGCGAACGCCTCGGCCGCCATCGCGTGGAACTCGGGGTGGGCGTGGTCGATGGACCCCAGGGTGACCAGTGCGACCGGGACGTCCCCCGGGGGCGGGGTCCATCCGCCGGGCTCGGGTTCCGGGGGGAGCGCCGGGCCGGCGAAGGTGTACGCGTCCCCGTAGCTCTGCGCGTCCGGCTGGAAGGAGCGGGGCACCAGGACGAGGCCGCCGGAGAACGCGGCGTCGAGGTGTTCGCGCACGTCGGTGGGTACGCCTTCGTCGCGCAGGAACCCGGCCAGCCCGGTGAGGAACTCCCCCGCGAACGGGTTGGCGCCCGGGACGTGCGGGTCGGTGCGGGACCAGTGCCGGGGGGTGGCCAGGTACGTCCACACCTGCATCGACGGGACGCCCCGCTTGGCGGCGAGCACGGCCCCCGCGCCCGCCGGGTCCTCGGTGACGACGAGATCGGGCGGGCGGCCGGCGAAGCGGTCCTCCAGTTCGGGCAGGGTGGCCCGTGCGTCGGCGAGGTACAGCAGGGGCAGTCGGCGCGTGTCCGTCGGCCAGTCCGCCGGGTCCGCGGGCAGGGAGGAGCGGAATGTCACGGCCTCGGCTCCCGCCGCCTCGACCATGGGCGCGAACCGCTCGGTGGTGGCGTAGCTGACCCGGACGCCGCGGCGCACCAGTTCGGCGACCGTGCCGAGCAGGGGCGTGATGTGGCTGTGGGCGGCGGCCGTGAAGAACGCCACGTGCGGGCGGCCGCCCCCGTGGCCCGGGGCGGCGGCGCCGTCGTCAGGCGGCACCGGCATCGCTCACCGCTCCGGGGGCGCCCGTCGGCGTGGGGGGCGTGCCGGCGCGTCGGGCGCGGAGTTCCTCCAGGCTCTGCAGGAGCGCCGGGAAGGGCTGCGGCTGGTTGCCGTCGTTACGGCCGGTGGTCATGCTGAGGCCCTTGACGGGCGGCCCGAGCACGACGTTCTCGCGGCCGGCGAGGCGGGCCCGGTGGTCGCGCATCGCGGCGCTCTCCCATCCGCCGGGCGGCAGCGCGGCGGCCAGTGCGATGGGGGCGTCCGTGCACTGGAGGGCCATGGTCGCCGGGGTGTCCGCGAGCCCCTGGGCCAGGCGGGCGATGAAATGCATTCCGGCCGGATACACGGCTATCGCGTCCGGCCAGCCGGCCAGCTCGACATGGAGCTTCCGGACCTGCGGTTCGTCCGACCAGGAATCCTCGAATACCGGCCGATTGGTGAGGACCGCGAGTCCTTCGCGCGTCACGAAGCGCTGCGCGGAGCGGGTCAGGACGATCCGCAATTCCACGTCCGGATAACTCACCTGGAACCAGTTGACCCACAGGGGCAGGAACGCCGCATTGGACGATCCGGTACCGATGAGGAGAAGCCGTTTGATGCCGACGGGGGACACCTTCATCGCGGGCATTCCCCAGTTCTGTTCCATTGCCATATCGAACTCCGATCTCTTGGGGCCTCCCGGGAGGCCCGGGCCTCCCGGGAACCCGTCAGACCGACAATCAGCAGCCGCACCAGGAGCAGCAGCAGGCACACAGGATGGCCTGAGCCTCCTTGTCGTCGGCCTCGACCAGGAGCTCGTCCTCGGTCAGCGCGTCCAGCTCCAGCAGGTCGTCGGCGAGCAGCTCAGCCACGGGCATGGTTGTCTCCTTGAATGTTGAGTCATTTGCGCGGAAGCGAAATGAATCGGCATCGGCTGTCGGGGAACCGAACAGCCGACGCCATCGTGTCCGAGCGGCACCCGGGATTCTTCAGCTGGCCAACTGGTTTCTCGGCCGCCCTCCCGGTATGAGTCGAGTACGCCGTCTCACACCCGGGTGCGAGACGGGACCTCATCTTGGTGCGCATCTGCCGATTTCGTCCGGTCTCCCGTACCGCTCGTGTCGGGATGTTTGTTACGGTGCGCTCCCGATTGCAGTTCCGCGGCTGGAAAAACAGGTGATCCGATGTCCCATATCGCGTTCTTCAACATTCCCGGCACCGGCCATGTGAATCCGACGGCGGGAATCGTGGCGGAGCTCGTGGCGCGTGGCCATCGGGTCAGCTACGCGGTGACGGCGAAGCAGGGCGCCGAGGTCGAGAAGGCCGGCGCGACGCTGGTCCCTTACGAGACGGTGATGGGGAAGTACCGGTCGACGATGACCGACCTGGAGGACAACGACCGTTTCACCACGGGTGACTTCGTCCAGGTCCTGCGCGGGCTGGTGCGGGAGACCGAAGCGGTCTACCCGCAGGTGCGGAAGGCGTTCGAGGGCGACCGCCCGGACGTGCTGGTCTACGACGGACTGTCCGGCTGGACCGGGCGGCTCCTCGCGGAGGAGTGGGGCATACCCGCCGTCCGCAGCATCCCGACACTGGCGGCCAACGAACACTGGTCGCTGGGCACGGACGGGGAGTACGCGGAGTTCGACTCGGGGCACGAGGGCCTGAACGGCGTGTTCGGGGAGATCGCCACCATGCTGCGGCGGCTCGGGGCCAAGTGCTCCGCCCAGGAGTTCTTCGGCGGCAGCGAGTCAGGGCCGGCGCTCGTGTACATCCCGCGCGCGTTCCAGTTCAAGGGCGAGACGTTCGGCGAGGACGTCCACTTCGTCGGACCGTGCTGGTCGGAGCGGACCTTCGACGGCGAGTGGACGCGTCCGGGCGGCGACGGCACCGGCGAACGGCCGCTCGTCCTGGTCTCCCTCGGCACCATCCACAACGACAACACCGCCTTCTTCCAGACCTGCGTCGACGCCTTCACCGACACCCCCTGGGACATCGTCATGGCCGTCGGCGACCAGATCACCCCCACCGACCTCACCCACGTCCCCGACCACATCGACATCCGCCCCCACGTCCCCCAACTCCAGATCCTGCGCCAAGCCGACCTCTTCATCACCCACGCCGGCATGGGCAGCGTCATGGAAGCCCTCTCCTTCGCCGTCCCCATGATCGCCATCCCCCAGATGAGCGAACAACGCGCCAACGCCGACCGCCTCACCCAACTCGGCCTCGGCCGCCTCCTCCACCGCGACCACCTCACCCCCCAAACCCTCCGCGACACCGCCCACCACGTCCTCAACGACCCCACCTACCGCCACCACACCCACACCATGCGCGACCACATCCACCACGCCGGCGGCGCACCCGCAGCAGCGGACGTCGTGGAGGCCCTGCTCGCGCCGGCCCGGGCGGAGGCGTGATGACCGGGGAGCGGGCCCACATCGCCTTCTTCGCCCTCCCGGGACACGGGCACGTCAATCCGGCCCTCGGCGTCGTGGAGGAACTCACCGCACGTGGACACCGGGTGACCTTCGCGACCACCGACCGTTTCGCGGCGGCCGTCACCGAAGCCGGGGCGACACCCCTGCGGTACGAGTCCACCATGGACGGGCTGCCGACCCGGGACTCGGCGGCGGACCGTGCCGACCGCTTCGGCAGCGACGACCTCGCCGCGGTCCTGCACGACCTGCTGCGCGAGACGCTCGCGCTACTCGCCCCGCTGGACCGGGCGTTCGCCGCGGACCGCCCCGACCTGGTGGTCTACGACGACCCGTCGGGCTGGGCGGCCCGGCTGATCGCGGCGCGCCGCGGCATCCCCGCCGTGCCCTACCGGACCACGTTCGCCGCGAACGCGGACTGGTCGCTCGCCGGCCACAGCACGGACGTCGACCCGTTCAGTCCCGCGGTCGTCCGCGTGTTCCACGGCATCGCGAAGCTGCTGGACCGGCTGAAGGTTCCCATCGGGCCGAAGGAGCTGATGACCGGGAGCGAGTCGGGTCCGGCGCTCGTCTTCGTGCCGCGTGCCTTCCAGTTCAACGGCGAGACGTTCGGCGAGGACGTCCACTTCGCCGGCCCGTGCCTCGCCCGCCGTGCCTCCGACGGCGAGTGGACGCGTCCGGGCGGCGACGGCGCCGGCGAACGGCCGCTCGTCCTGGTCTCGCTCGGCACCATCCACAACGACAACACCGCCTTCTTCCAGACCTGCGTCGACGCCTTCACCGACACCCCCTGGGACATCGTCATGGCCGTCGGCGACCAGATCACCCCCACCGACCTCACCCACGTCCCCGACCACATCGACATCCGCCCCCACGTCCCCCAACTCCAGATCCTGCGCCAAGCCGACCTCTTCATCACCCACGCCGGCATGGGCAGCGTCATGGAAGCCCTCTCCTTCGCCGTCCCCATGATCGCCATCCCCCAGATGAGCGAACAACGCGCCAACGCCGACCGCCTCACCCAACTCGGCCTCGGCCGCCTCCTCCACCGCGACCACCTCACCCCCCAAACCCTCCGCGACACCGCCCACCACGTCCTCAACGACCCCACCTACCGCCACCACACCCACACCATGCGCGACCACATCCACCACGCCGGCGGCGCACCCGCAGCAGCGGAATTCCTCGAAGGGCTGCTGGCCCGGCCGGCCGCGCCGCGGACCGGGGCGGTCCGGTGACGGCGGACGCGGGCGCTCCGGCCGAGATCGACACCCCGGCCTTCTTCGCGGACCAGCACGCCCACTACGCCCGGCTGCGTCAGACGCCCGGCGCCCGGCGGGTCCGCAACCCGCAGGGGCTCGAGTACTGGCTGGTCACCCGGCACGACGAGGCCAAGGCCGTCCTGCTGGACCCCCGGTTCTCCAAGGACCCGCACCGTGCGGCGGACGCGCTCCGCGCGGCCGGGTACGGCGTGGCCGGCGCGGGCAGTTTCTTCCTGCCGCTGGTGAACAGCGACCCGCCGGACCACACCCGGCTGCGCAGGCTCGTCTCCGGGGCGTTCACCCCGGCTCGTGTCGCGGCGCTCAGGCCGGCGGTGGTACGTCTCACGGACGAGCTGCTGGACTCCGCGGCGGCCGAAGCCGCGTCAGGAGCCGCCTCCGGAGCCGGAAGCGGAGCCGGAAGCGGGGCCGGGAGCGGCGCCGGGGCGGTCGTCGACCTGATGGCCGCCGTCGCCTTCCCCCTCCCGGTGCTGGTGATCAGCGAGCTCATCGGCATCCCCCACGCCAACCGGGCCGCTCTGCTGAGGTGGGCGACGTCCATGCTCACGGTCTCCGGACCGGGAACCACACCCGCCTCCGGTCCCGCGGAGCGCACCCGCAGACTGCACCGGTGGTTCGCCTCCCTGGTGGCCGCCAGGCGTGCCCGGGTCCGGCCCGGCCTCGCCCCGGAGGAACACTCCGACCTGCTCGGCGCCCTCATGGCCGCCGGCGAGCAGGACGGGCGCCTCGACGACGGGGAACTCGTCGGCCTGCTCGTGCTCCTGCTGGTCGCGGGACACGAGACGACGACCGGGATGATCGGCAACGCGGTCGACGCCCTGCTCCGCCGGCCCGACCAGCTCGCGCTGCTGCGCCGCCGCCCGGAACTGCTGCCGTCGGCGGTCGACGAACTGCTGCGGTTCGAGCCCTCGTTGGCCCGTACGACCCTGCGGGTGGCGACCGAGGACATCGAGATCGGCGGGACCGTCGTCCCGGCCGGCGCCATCGTCGGCGTCGCGCTGGCCGCCGCCAACCGGGACCCGGCGGTCTTCCCCGCGCCCGACGACCTCGACGTCGGCCGGGAACGCGGCCCCCATCTGGCCTTCGGGCACGGCATCCACTACTGCCTGGGGGCGCCGCTGGCCAGGCTGCAGACCGAGACCGTCCTCGCCTCCCTGCTCGACCGGTACCCGGGCCTGGCCGCGGCCGACCCGGACGGCCCGCAGTCCTGGCGTCCCGTCGGCGACATGCGCGGGCTGATGACGCTCCCGGTGCGGCTCGGACCCACGCGGTCCGGGCCGGCCCCCTCCGGCTGACCCCCCGCGCCCCTCCGTCCCCGTCCGCCCTCGTCCCTCCACCAAGGGGAACCCGTGCTCGAACCCCCGACCAGCTCCCGACCGGCCGCGGCCGCCGTCGAAGTCCGCGGCCTGCGCAAACGGTTCCGGACGGCCACGGCCCTGGACGGCGTGGACCTCACCGTCGCCCCCGGCACCGTCTGCGGGCTGCTCGGACCGAACGGCGCCGGCAAGACGACGCTCATCAGGATCCTGGCCACCCTGTCGCTCCCGGACGGCGGCCACGCCCGCGTCGCCGGGTACGACGTCGTGACCGCGGCCGCCCGGGTCCGCGGCCGCATCGCGCTGACCGGGCAGTACGCCTCGGTGGACGAGCTGCTCAGCGGCCGCGAGAACCTGGAGATGTTCGCCCGGCTGCACCGTGTCCGCGGAGCCGCCGTGCGCAGGCGTGCCGATGAACTGCTGGAGAGGTTCGGCCTCCAGGACGCCGGCCGGCGCCCCGTCCGCACGTACTCCGGAGGCATGCGCCGCAGGCTCGACCTGGCGGCCGGCCTGGTCGTCCCCCCCGAGGTGGTCTTCCTCGACGAGCCGACTACGGGCCTCGACCCGCAGAGCCGCTACGGGCTGTGGGACAGCGTCCGCGAGCTGGTCCGGGCCGGTACCACCGTGCTGCTCACCACCCAGTACCTGGACGAGACCGACCACCTCGCCGACCGCATCACCGTCCTCGGCAACCCCGAGGGCACCGGCGGCCGGGTGGTCGCGGAGGGCACCCCCTCGGCCCTCAAGTCCTCGCTGGGCCGGGAGTACCTCGACGTCACCGTCCGCCACCACGACCAGCTGGGCCCGGCGGGCGAGGCCCTGGCCCGTACCGGCGCCGGAACCGTCGAGGTCCGCGCCGGGCTGCGCCGGGTCACGCTCGCCACCGGCCCCGGCTCCGGGCCCGGAACCCGGGTGCTGACCGACGCGCTCCGCGAACTGGGGTCCGCCGGCGTGGAGGTGGAGGACCTCGCGCTGCGCCGCCCCACGCTGGACGAGGTGTTCATCGGCCTGACGGCCGCCCCCGCCCCGGTACGGGAGGCCGCGTGACCACCGTCCGGCCCGGCGCCGGGACCCGGCGGCCGGGCGGCGCGGCCGCCGGACCGTCCCGGGAGCCCCTGTACGTCCGGCTGCGCTGGGCCGCCGGCGACGCCGCGACGATCACCCGCCGCTACCTGATCCACCTGCGCAGCGCCCCCGAGCGCGCCGTCATGGCGCTGGCCCTGCCCCTGGTGTTCACCCTGCTGTTCGTCTACGTCCTGGGCAGCAACATGGCCGTACCGGACGGCGGTTCGTACGTCGACTTCCTGATCCCCGGGATGCTCGCCCAGATAACGGTCTTCGGGGTGGCCGCCAGCGCCTCCGCCGTCGCCGACGACAAGGACAAGGGGATCACCGACCGGTTCCACTCCCTGCCCATGAGCAGGATCGGGGTGCCCTTGGGGCAGTCCCTGGCCGAGATCCTCGGCGGCCTGCTCACCCTGCTGGTCATGGCGGGCTGCGGACTGCTGGTGGGCTGGCGGCCCGAGGCGTCCGGGCCACGTCTGGCGGCGGCGTTCGCGCTGCTGGTGTTCGCCCGGTACGCGTTCGGCTGGCTCGGGATGTGGCTCGGCCTCGTCCTGCCCTCGCGCTCCGCCACCGACCTCATCGGCATGCTGACCTTCCCGCTCACGATGGTCTCCAACGTCTTCGTACCGACCGACGGGCTGCCGGCGGGTGTGCGCCCGGTCGCCGAGTGGAACCCGGTGAGCGCCGTGGTCTCGGCGGTACGGGAGCTCTTCGGCCACCCGGTCCCGGTGGCGGACGGGGCCGGATGGCCGCTGGCCCACCCGGTGGCCGCCGCGCTGGGCTGGTCCCTGCTGCTGCTCGCCGTCTTCGGCCCCCTCGCGGTGTCGGCATTCCGCACACCGAAGCACTGACCCCTGGAGAGTCATGAAAGCCCTGGTACTGGCGGGCGGCTCGGGCACGCGGCTGCGTCCCCTCACCCACACCTCCGCCAAGCAGCTCGTCCCGATCGCCAACAAGCCGGTGCTGTTCTACGGCCTGGAGGCGATCGCCGACGCCGGCATCGAGGACGTGGGCATCGTGGTCGGCGAAACGGCCGCCGAAATCCGGGCGGCGGTCGGGGACGGCTCCGCCTTCGGTCTGGACGTGACCTACATCGAGCAGCCGGAACCCCTCGGGCTCGCCCATGCGGTGCTGATCGCCCGGGACTTCCTCGGTGACGAGGACTTCCTGATGTACCTGGGCGACAACTTCATCGTCGGCGGCATCGCCCCGCTCGTCGACGAGTTCCGGGTCCACGGCCCCGACGTGCAGCTGATGCTGACCCGGGTGAAGAACCCCGGCGACTACGGGGTCGCCACCCTGTCGGCCGACGGCCGGGTCGTCGCGCTGGCGGAGAAGCCGGAGCGGCCCGAGAGCGACCTCGCCGTGGTCGGCGCGTACCTGTTCACGCCCGTGGTCCACGAGGCCGTCCGCGCCATCGCCCCCTCGGACCGCGGTGAGCTGGAGATCACCGACGCCCTGCAGTGGCTGCTCGACCAGGGCAGGAACGTGCGGCCGACCGTGGTCACCGGCTACTGGAAGGACACCGGCAACGTCGCGGACATGCTGGAGGCCAACCGGTGCGTGCTGGAGGTCCTGGAGCCGGCGGTCGAGGGGACCGTCAGCGCGGACAGCGAACTCATCGGCCGGGTCAGGGTGTGCGCCGGGGCGGAGGTCCGCGGGTCCCGGATCGTGGGTCCGGCCCTGATCGGCGCGGGCTCGGTGGTGGCCGACTCGTACGTGGGTCCCTCGACCTCGATCGCCGAGCACTGCCGGATCACCGACAGCGAGATCGAGTTCTCCATCGTCCTCGGGCACTCCTCGATCACCGGGGTCCGCCGTGTCGACGCCTCGCTGATCGGCTGCCACGTGGAGGTCGCTCCGGCCCCCCGCGTTCCCTCGTCGCACCGGTTTGTGCTGGGCGACCACAGCAAGATCCGGATCTCGTCATGACGCCCACCCGTTATCTCGTCACCGGCGCCGCCGGTTTCATCGGCTCGCACTTCGTCGGGGACCTGCTGGGCCCCGGATCCTCGCCGGACGTCCGGGTCACCGTCCTCGACGCGCTCACCTACGCCGGGGACACCGCGAACCTCGCCCCGCTCGCCGGGGACCCGCGCCTGCGCTTCGTGCACGGCGACATCACCGACGGGCCGCTCGTGCGCTCGCTGACGGAACCCGGCTGCGTGGTGGTCAACTTCGCGGCCGAGAGCCACGTGGACCGTTCCATCGCCGACGCGGGCGCCTTCGTCCGCACCAACGTCACGGGAACCCACGTCCTGCTGGACGCGGCGCTCGCCGCGGGGGCCCGCTGCTTCCTCCAGGTGTCCACGGACGAGGTGTACGGGTCCATCGACCACGGCGCGTGGACCGAGGAGGCGCCCCTGTCCCCGAACTCCCCCTACGCCGCGTCCAAGGCCGCCGCCGATCTGCTGGCGCTCTCCTACGCCCGCACCCACGGACTCGACGTGCGGATCACGCGCTGCAGCAACAACTACGGCCCCCGCCAGCACCCCGAGAAGCTCATCCCCCGCTTCGTGACCGCCCTGCTGGCGGGAGGCACCGTGCCGCTGTACGGCGACGGCGGGAACGTACGCGACTGGCTGCACGTCGCCGACCACTGCCGCGCCCTGCGCCTGGTGCTGGAACGCGGACGGGCGGGCGAGGTGTACAACGTCGGCGGCGGCACCCAGCTGAGCAACCGGGAGATGACCGCCCTGCTGCTCGACGCCTGCGGGGCCGACTGGAGCTCGGTACGCCACGTCGAGGACCGCAAGGGACACGACCGGCGCTACTGCGTGGACGACGGGAAGCTGCGCGGTCTCGGCTACCGGCCCCGTGCCCGCTTCGAGGAGGGCCTCGCGCAGACCGTCCGCTGGTACGCGGACGCCGCGCTCGTGCGGTGACGGCGACGCCCGGACACCCGCCCCTCCCCGCCCCTGACACCCGAGCCGGGCCGCACCCGCCCGGCCCGCAGCCCCCGAAGGAACCCCGCGTGCGCGTCCTGTTCGCCGTCTTCCCCACCCCCGCCCACACCCGGCACGTCGTCCCCCTCGCCTGGGCGCTCCAGAACGCGGGGCACGAGGTGCGCGTCGCCACCCACCCTGACCTGGCAGGACACGTGACGGGGGCGGGGCTGGCGGCCGTACCCGTCGGCAGCGCGGTGGAGGCCGCCGAGCTGACGGACTTCGAGCGCAATCCGGGCCTGCGGGGCCATCCCGGGGGCGGCCTGGCCGTCGCCTCCGCGGACTGCCCCGACTGGGGGCCGAAGTGGTTCCGGACGACCCGCGTGTTCGCGGGCCTGCGCCCCCTGCTGGAGGACCTCACGGGTGTGGTCGTCCGCTGGCGCCCCGACCTGGTGCTGTGGGACCCGTTCTGCCTGCCGGCCGCGGTGGCGGCGCGGCTGGGCGGAGCCGCGCACGCCCGGCTGCTGTGGGGCCGCGACAACATCGCCTGGCTGCGCGCCCGGTCCCGGCGGTACCAGCGGCAGGCGGGGGACGGCCGCTGGCACGACCCGCTGGAGGAGGTCATGCAGCAGCTCCTGGAACCGTACGGGCTGCCCTACGAGGAGGAACTGCTCCTCGGCCAGTGGACGGTCGATCCGCTGCCGCCGGGACTGCGGCTGCCCGCACCGCACGTGCGGTACGAGAGCATGCGCTGGACCCCGTACGGCGGGGGCGGGACCGTACCCGGCTGGCTCCACTCGCGGGCCACGCGCCCGCGCGTCTGCCTCGTCCGGGAAGCCGCCCCGTGGGGTGCGCCGGCCGGCCCGGACGGCGGGGAGGCGCTCACGGAGCTCTCGGACGGGCTCGCGGCCCTCTCCGGGCTGGACGTCGAGGTGGTCGCCGCCGGCTTCGGCCCCGCGGCCCGCGCACTCGACCTGCCCGGACGGCCCCGGCTGGTGGACGGCCTGCCGTTGGACCAGCTGCTGCCGGGATGCGCCGCGGTCGTCCACCGGGGCGGCGCCGCGGCCTTCGCCGCGGCCGCCGCGCGGGGAACGCCCCAGCTGGTCGTCCCGGGCGCGTTCTGGGACGAGGAGGCGACGGCGGGCTATCTGGTGCGCCGCGGCGCGGGCCTCGTCCTCGACGGCGGCCGGCCCGGGCCCGAGGCCCTGCGGGCGTCGCTGTCGGAGCTGCTGGGCGACGGCGGGTACCGGGCCCGGGCCGGATACCTGCGCGAGGAGATCGAGTCGCTGCCCGGGCCCGCCGAGCTCGTGCCGGTGCTGGAGCGGCTGACCGGTCTGCACCAGCGGATCTGAGATTCCGGCCCCCACTCCAGTCGGAGCCGGGACCCTGCCGCGTGTCCGCGACGGAGACGGCAAAGCAGTCCCGGGACGGACGACCCGACGGGGGCTTCACTGACACGATCGACCCGACGATTCGACGCGGGCACACCTTTCACGACCAGCCGAACGCGGAGCCCTTCACCATGCACAGCACCATCGCGGACCTCTATCCGAGGATGAGAACCGGGATCTTCTTCACGCCGACCGCGGAAGGCGACGGCGTCCTGCTGGCCAACGGCAGCGAGATCGTGACCTTCCACGGCGCGTCCACGTACGCCTGGCTGGAGAAGCTCTCCCCGCACCTCGACGGCCGCCACAGCGTCGCGGACCTGACGGCCAGTCTGCCGCCCGCGCCACGCCGCATGGTGGAGAAGCTGGTGGGCGCCCTGTACGAGGCCGGCCTGGTCCGTGACGTGAGCCGGGACGAGCCGCACTCGCTGACGCCGGACGAACTGGAGCGGTACGCCTCCGAGATCGCGTTCATCGAGGCGTTCCGGTCCTCGCCGGGTCTGCGCTTCCAGCGGTACCGGCAGACCCCGGCCGTGCTCATCGGCTCCGGCGCGGTCTTCACCGCGGCCGTGGAGGCGGCCCGGCTGACCGGGACGGCCCGGCTCTCCGTCCGGCCCACGCCGGCTCCGGGCGCCGACGCGGACGGCGGCGCCGCGGCGGCGGCGGAGGACGTGGACACCGTGCCGCTGGACCCGTCCGACGCGCCGGCCCTGCGGGAGGCGGTCGAGGACGCCGGGCTGGTCCTGTACGCGGCCGACCGAACCGACCCCGTTCTCCTGCGTTCGCTCGACCGGCTCTGCGCCGAACTCGGCCGGACCTTCGTCCCGGTGACGGTGGACGGCGACGAGGCCTGGATCGGCCCGGTGTGCGCCGCGGACCGGCCCGCGGCCCGCTGGGAGAGCCTGTGGCTCCGTCTCGGCACCGGCGCGGGGGCCGCGTCCGGCGGGACCGGCTTCCTGACCGGGCCGGTGCCCGGCATCCTCGCCAACCACCTGGTCTTCCGGGCCTTCGAGCACCTGACCGGGGTGGCCGGGGATGCGGGGCTCCCGCCGGGCGGGAACGCCGTGCGGCTCGACCTGGAGACGCTCCAGACCTCCGTGCACACGCTCGCACCGCATCCGTCGGCCGGCGGGGCCGCGGAGACCGGTGCCGGGCGGTCCACCGCGCAGGCGGCGCCGGTCGGGGCCGAGGAACTCGCCGAGCGCGTCGTCCCGCTGACGGACGACCGGCTCGGCGTGCTCGGCACGGTGTCGGAGGGGCACTACGAGCAGTTCCCGCTGCGGGTGGTCCGGGTCACGGCGGACGACCCCCGGCGCCCGGGCGCGCCGATGCCCGTATGGGGCGCCGGACCCGACTTCCCGCACGCCCGGGACGCCGCGCTGCGCCTCGGGCTCGCCGCCCACGCCGTACGCGGCTCCGGCTCCGGCTCCGGCTCCGGCTCCGAGGCCGTAGCCGGGGTGTCGCTGGCCGACGGCCGCGAGGTACGGGTCCCGGTGGACGAGGTGTTCGTGCGCTCCGGCGACCCAGCCGACGCCCTCCCCGTCGGCACGGCCGGCGCGACCACCTGGACCGAGGCCGTCGAGCAGGGTCTGCTCGCCCACGTCCTGCGGCTCACCCCCGCCGAGCCGCCCCTCGGCGCGGCGCCGCCGCGGCCGTGCGAGGAGCTCGAACTGGCCCCGGCCGCACGGCGGTTCCTGGACCTGCTGCTCGCCTCGGGCGAGGGCGTCACCGCGCGGGCCGTGCCGGCCCCCGCGGGCGTCCACGTCCTCGCCTTCCGGCTGGGCGCCGGCGATGCCGGTCCCGTCGAACGGGGTGCCGGATTCACCGAGGCCGAGGCGGTCGAGGCGGGGCTGGGCCGGCTGCTCCTGGCCTGGCAGTCCCGAACGTCGGGGCAGGCCGAGTGCGCGCCCTCCCCGACGGTCTCCCTGCGGACCTCGTTCGGGGCCGGCCCGGCAGCGGACGAAGACCCCGTACGTCACCGCACCCTCGTGGCCGCCCTGCACGCCCTGGGGCACGAGGCGGTCGCGGTCCCCCTCGACCGGGACCCGGCCGTCCACGCCGTGCTCCCCCACCTCGTCCGGGTGGTGCTGCGCGATGTCTGATCCGATGCGCGGCGTCCCGGCCGCCGGACCCGTCGTGGCCGTGGTCGGCGACGGCGGCCTGCTGGACCGGGCCGTCACAGCGGTCGCGGCACGCTCCTTCCGCGTGGTGCGGCCGGAGGCCGGCGCCCTCGCCGAGGGCCTCGGTCCGTGTGCCGCCGTCCTCGTGACGGGCGACACGCCCGGCACCGGGCACCACGAGGAGGTGCGCAAGGGCGCGGAGGCCGCCGGCATCCCCTGGATCCCGGTCGTCACGGACCCGGACGCCATCCACGTGGGTCCGGCGGCCCGGAGCACCGCGGACGCCTGCCCGTCCTGCGCGGACTGGCGGCGCCGGCTCGCCCGGGACCAGGCCCAGCACCACGAGACGCTGCGGGCCCGCCACGGCGCCGCCCTGACCGGGACGCCGTCCCGGCTGCGCACCCGCGCCGCCGCGGCCGTGGCCGCCGAACTGGCCGTCTCCCTCGTGGAGTCCGCCCTGTCGGCCGGGCCCGCCGCGCCCGGCGCCCGGACCGCCGGCGGCGACGGGATCCGGCGCCCGGGGGACGTGTTCCTCCGCGTCGGCCTGGCCTCGCTCGCCGTCAGCACCCACCGCTATCTGCCGTACTCCCCGTGCGAGGTCTGCGGCGGCCTGCCGGAGGACGCCCCCGGACCCGCCCGGCTGGTCCCGGTCTCCCGTCCCAAGCCGGCCCCCGACGTCTTCCGCGTGCAGAACGTGGTGGCGCGCGAGCGGGAGCTGTACGACCTGTACGTCGACGGGGCCGCCGGCGTGGTCCCGTCGATCGACGACGAGCGCGGCGGACCGCTGCCCCGTGCCGTCGCACCGCTGAGCTCGCTGCGCGGCAACAGCTCCCAGCACGGCTGGGGCCGTACGACCGACTACCGGACGTCCAGGATCACGGCGGTGCTGGAGGCCCTGGAGCGGTTCGGCGGCGAACAGCCGCGGGGCCGCCGCACGGTGGTCACCGCGAGCCGCCGGGAGCTGGGCGACCGCGCCGTCGACCCACGGACCTTCGGGCTGTACCCGGACGACCGCTACGACCTGCCCGGCTTCCCCTACGTCCGGTACGACGAGGACCTGGTGATGCCCTGGGTGTGGGGGCACTCCTTCGGCCGCGGCGAGCCGGTGCTGGTGCCGGAGCGGTACGCCTACTACGCCGCGCACAGCCACGGGGAGCCCCGGTTCGTGTACGAGATCTCCAACGGCTGCGCCATGGGCGGCTGTCTGGAGGAGGCCGTCCTGTGCGGGCTGCTGGAGGTGGCCGAGCGGGACGCCTTCCTGATGACGTGGTACGGGCGGATGCCGATCCCGCGGATCGACCCGGCCAGTGCCCGGGACCGCACCGTCCCGATGATGATCGAGCACCTGCGCCACCGGACGGGGTACGACGTCCGGCTGTACTCGGCCACCCTGGAACAGGGGGTGCCGTGCTTCTGGGCGGTGGGCATCGACACCGCAGGCGACCCCGGCAGGCCCCGGGTGCTGTGCGCGGGCGGCTCGGCGCTGCTGCCGGAGAAGGCCGTCGTCAACGTCCTGCACGAGATGGGTCACCTGCTGGAGCACGCGAAGCTCTACGACGCGGCGGAGCGGGAGCGCGCGGCCCGCATGGTGGCCGACCCGTCCCTGGTGAAGGTGATGGGGGACCACTCGGTGCTCTACAGCCACCAGGACGCCTTCGAGCGGTTCGACTTCCTGCTGTCGGACCGCCCGGCGCGGCCCTTCTCGGACTTCGAGGAGCAGTGGCGGTGGCCGGTCCACACGGACCTGCGTTCCGACCTGGACGAGATGCTGGGCCGCTACCTGGACCGGGGCATGGACGTGGTGGTCGTGGACCAGACGACGCCCGAGCACCGGGCGGGCGGCTTCGCCTGCGTCAAGGTGATGGTGCCGGGGACCTTGCCGATGACGTTCGGGCACCGCAACCGGCGCGTGGACGGCCTGCCCCGGCTGCTGACCGTGCCGTACGAGCTGGGGTACCGCGACCGGGTGCTGACGCCCGGGGACGTCAACCCCCACCCCCACCCCTTCCCCTGAGGACGGCACGCATGACCGCCATCGCACCCCCGGAGGGAGCCGGTACGCCGTCGCCCGGCGCCCGGTACTGGCACCGGTCCCTCCACGAGTACGCCGCCATGACCGCCCTCGCGCCGGGCGGACGGGAGGGCACGTCCGCCGAGCCGGCCAGGTTCACCCGGTTCGGCGGGCTGCCGCGGCACCCGCTGCCCCCTCCCGCCCGCACGCTCGGGGCCCTGGCCTCGGCGTTCGAGCCGGAGCAGCTCCGGCCCGCCGCTGCGGGTCCCGCGCCGGCGGGCCGGGCGGACCGGGCGTTCGTCTCCACCCTGCTCCACTACGCGTGCGGGGTGCTGCGGACCGAGTTCGGGCCGACGGCCCGCTGGCCGTACCACCGGCCCACCCCGTCCGCGCGGTGCTTCGCCCCCGTCGAGGCGTACTACTGGACCCCCGGGCACGACGGCCTGCCCGCGGGCGTCCACGCGTACGACCCGGCGCACCACGCGCTGGTGCCGCTCGGCCCGGGGGACCACCGTGCCCTGCTGGGTGCGGCGCTCGGCGCGGACCTCGACGGTGCGGTGGGGGCGCTGATCCTGTCCACGGTGTTCTGGCGCACCGCCTTCCGGTACGGCAGTTACGCGTACCGGCTGTGTGCCCAGGAGACCGGGCTGGTGGCCGGGAACGCCATGATGGTGGCGGGCACGCTCGGGGTGCGGGCGCACCTGCACCACCAGTTCCTCGACGGGGTGCTGGAGCGGCTCGTCGGTGCTCCGCGCCCGCAGGAGAGCGTCGCCGCGGTCCTGCCGCTGTACCCCGCGGGGGACGGATCGCCGCGGCCGCTGCGGCGGCTCGGCGCCGCGCACACCGAGCGGGCGCTGTCGGCGCGCGTTCCCCCGCCGGCGCCCCGGCCCGCCCCGGCGGCCGACGCCCTCGGCTCGTTGGAGGAGCTGACCGGGATGGACGGGGCCGCCCGGCTCTCCGACACCGGGTCCTTCTCCCGGCTGCCGGGCGGCCGGGCCGCCGGGCCGTGGCGGACGTTCCCGGACCGCGGCGCCGAACTCGGCGACTGCCTGCGGCGGCGCAGCTCGGGCAGTCCCGCGTTCAACCCGGTGTCCCGCCCGGTCCCCCTGGACTCCGTGCTCCGCGTGCTGGGACCCGTACTCGGCCCGTGGGTCTCCGACGCCGTCCCGGACGCGGCCGCGCCGCCCGTCGCCCTGCACTTCTGGGCGGTCAACGTGGACGGCCTCGACGGCGGGGTGTACCGGTGGGGGCCCGGGGGGCTCGACCGGGTCGGTCCCGGCGGCGCCGCGCTGCTGGGGACGGAGGCGGCGAACGTGAACTACCGGGCGGTGGGGGGCGTGGTGTTCCTGTCGGGGCCGCGCGAGGCCGCGCAGGAGGTCTTCGGCGACCGGGGCTTCCGGGTCCTGCACCAGGAGGCCGGGGTGGTCGCCCAGCGCGTCTGCGTGCTGGCCGCCGCCGAGGGTCTCGCCGCTCGGATCCACAACGGTTACGCGGCGGGGACGCTGTCGCGGGCCCTGCGGCTGCCTCCGGGCCACGAGCCGCTGTTCCAGATCGCGCTCGGGGTGCCCGGGCCCGACGAACGCTATCTGATGCCGGTGCCCGCGCCGGCCGCACCGTTCCGCGTGGAGGCGGCATGACCGTGTACGACCCGTCCCCCGGTACGGCGGCCCTGGCCTACCTGGGCTCCGGGCACAGGCCTCCGGACGCCCTGCCCGCCGCCGATCCGGCGGGGCTCCCGCCGGTCCACAAGCGGTACCCGTCGGCCGGCCGGCTGTTCCTGCCCGGCGGCCGAGCCCCGGGCGACACCCCACGGGACCGGCTGTCGCGGCTGCTGCGGCTCACCAACGGGATCACCCGCATGCGGTGGATGAGCGGCCTCATGCCGCTCGGCCTGGGCGGTGCGGGCGCGGCGGGGGACCGGCGGGTGCTGCTCTCCCCCGGCCGTACGGCGGCGGCGTCAGGCTCCCGTTATCCGGTGGAGGTCTACGTCGCCCAGGCCGGGGCGGAGGGTCTTCCCTCCGGGCTGTTCCACTACGACCCGGTGCACCACGTGCTGGAGCGCCTGCGGGACGGAGACGGGCGGGCCCGGGTGCTGGCGGCGTTGCGGACGCCCCCGGCCCGGGAGCCCGAGGCGCTGCTGCTGCTGAGCAGCGTGCTGTGGCGGAACGCGGCCAAGTACGGGACGTTCGGCTACCGGCTGCAGAGCCTGGACGTCGGCGCGGTGGTGGCGCAGGCCGTGGCGGCCGCCGGGGTGGCCGGGCTGGCGGCGGAGGTGCACCTGCACTTCGACGACGCGGCCCTGGACGGGCTCCTCGGGCTCGACTCCTACGCCGAGGGCGTGTTCGCCGTGGTGGCCCTGCACCGCCAGGACGGTCCGCCCCTCACGGCGGTGGCGGCGCCCGCCTCGGAGGCGCCCGTCTCGTGGACCGGTCCCGTCCCCGCGGCCGAGCCCGGGCTGCCCGCGGTCTCCGGGATCCCCTCGATGGCGGAGGCGGCCGCGCTGCACGCGGCCGTGCGTGCGTGCGGGCCGGGGCACGGGGGGCCGCCGCTCGCGGGCTGGGTGCCCCCGTCCGGCGCGCCGCGGCATGCCCTTCCGCAGGCCGCGCTGAGCGTCGCCGACGGCTTCGCCGGCCGTCGGACCGTCTACGGCTACCGGCCCCGGAGCGTGCCGGAGGATTCGCTGGCGGCCCTGCTGGCCGCCGCGGCCGCCCCGCTGCCCGGCGGCGCGGGCGGCGACGGCGACGTGCCCCCGGTGGTCCTGGCCGGGGTGGTTCAGCGGGTTCCCGGGGTGGAGACCGGCGCCCACGTGTACGACCCGGCCGGGCACGCGCTGGTCCGTACCCGGGGAGCCGACGCCGTCCCGGCGGTGATCGGCGCGGCCAAGAGCCCCATGCTGGCGGACGAATGCCGCTCCGCGACGGCGACCCTGGCGGCCTGCGGGCCGCTGCGGGCGGGCATCGAGCGGTTCGGCGACCGCTGGTACCGCACCCAGAACATCGCGGCCGGGGCGCTGGCCCAGCGGATCGCCCTGGCCGCGGCCGCCGCAGGGTTGGAGAGCCATGTGCACTGCGACTTCGACCCTGACCTGGTCGGCGCCGCCCTGGGGCTCGGCCCCGGCGGGCCGGAGCCACTGGTGGTGGTGACCGTGGGCCCCGGCGCGCCGGAGCGTACGGATCCCCAGCAGGCGGTCTGAGCCCGTCCCCGAGTCCCGTCCCCGAATTCCGTCCCCCGCCCCGGACATCCCACGTACGCCCCCCGACCGGAGGAAGCACAAAACCGATGGATCTCTACGACGTCGTGGTCGTCGGCGCCCGCAGCGCGGGTGCCTCGACCGCCATGCTCTTCGCCCGGGCCGGGTACCGGGTCCTGCTGCTGGACCGGGCGCGGTTCCCCAGCGACACGCTGTCCACGCAGCACATCCACCGGCCCGGGCTGCGGCTGCTGAACCGCTGGGGGCTGCTGGGCAGGCTCGCGGACACCGGTTGTCCGCCGGTGCGCCGGATCTCCTACACCCTGGGAGACCTCCGGCTGGAGGGCGCCGTACCGGTCGAGGAGGGGATCGACGCCGTCTACGCGCCGCGGCGTTTCGTCCTCGACAGCCTGGTGATCGACGCGGCGGTCGAGGCCGGGGCCGAGTTCCGCGAGGGGTGCACGGTGACCGGCGTCCTGACCGAGGACGGCCGGGTGGCCGGGGTGCGGTGGCGGACGGGTGCGGGCGCCACGGGCCAGGTGCGGGCCCGGCTCGTGGTCGGAGCGGACGGCATGCGCTCGTCCGTGGCCGGGTACGTCGGTGCCGGGGTGGAGCGCGAGGACGCGCCCAAGACCTGTGTGTACTACGGGTACTGGGAGGGTCTGCCCGCCCAGTTCGAGGTGTACGAGCGGACGGGCCGGCTGATCGGGGTCGTCGGTACGCACGAGGAACTCACCCTGGTGGCCGCGTACTTCCCTCAGGCGGAGTTCCCCGACGTCCGCCGGGATCCCGAAAGGGCCTATCTGGAGGCGCTGCGGACCACGGCGCCGGAGCTGGCCGGACGGGCCGCCTCCGCGCGCCGGGTGGAGCGGCTGCGCGGTACGGGCAGTCAGCTCAACTTCTTCCGCAAGGCCTCCGGCCCGGGGTGGGTCCTGGTCGGAGACGCCGCCTGCCACAAGGACTCGATCACGGGCACCGGCATCAGCGACGCCTTCGAGCAGGCCGCGCTGCTGGTCGAGTCGGTCGGGGAGACCCTGCACGACGACCGGGCGACGCAGGCCGCGCTCGACCGGTTCGCGGCCGGGCACCGCCGGCTGATGGAGCCGCGGTACCGGACGGCGCTGGACACGGCGCGGCTGGAAGTGACCCGGGAGCGCGAGGAGTTCACTCGGTGGATCGCCGGTGACCCAGCGTCGGCCGAGGCCTTCCTGTCGGTGGCGGTGAGCCACATCGACCCGGCACTCCTGGTCCCGGCCGCGGGCTGAGGAGGGGGTGGTTCCCGATGGCGGACCGGGAACCACCCCCTCGCGGTTCAGGCCGCGGAGGGCCTGACGAGTCCGGTTTCGTAGGCCAGGATCACCGCCTGCGTGCGGTCGCGCAGGTTGAGCTTCTGGCACAGGTGGTAGAGGTGCGATTTCACCGTCGCCTCGCTGAGCGACAGCATCTTGGCGATCACCAGGTTCGAGTGGCCGTTCGCGACGAGCACGAGGACGTCCCGCTCGCGGCTGGTGAGCAGGGAGAGCTGCGAGGAGCCCGGAGGCGCCATCGCGGGCGACCGGTGGAGCAGCAGTCTGATCAGTTGTACCGCCGACGGGGACTTCAGCACCATGGCGCCGGCGGCGATGTCGCGGATGGCGCCGGGGAGCGACCGGGGATCGCAGTTGCCGGGCAGCAGTCCGCGGATTCCGCCACGCATGGCGCTGAGCAGTTCCTCGTCGTCGGTGCCGGAGGTGAGCATGAGAACGCCCGGCGCGTTGTTCCAGCCGGTTCTTCTCAGCCCTCTCGCGACGGCTATGCCGTCCATGGTGTCGGGATCGTGGCTGACCAGGGCGACGTGCGGGCGCAGGCTCCGCACCGCCCCTTCCACGTCCCCGGTGTGCAGCGCTTCCCCCACCACGGCGATGTCAGGCTCCCGCTCCAGGACGCTGGCGAGGCCCGCCCGCGTCAGATGGTGCGGATCGCAGAGGAGGACGCGGATACAGTCGGCCTCGTTTTCGTTCGTCACGATGTGCCTTACCCCCATGAATGCATGCGTCCCGTGCAGTTCACACAGGAAACGGTGGTCCGAACTGGTCTGGACCACTGCAGAAGAGTACCGATCGAACCACTCAAGATCCACTGGTCCGACGATTGACTCCCGCCTGAAACGTGGAGTATGGAGGTGCACTCCGCTCCCCCCGCTCAACCCACAGTCGGGGAACCAGGACTGGCCTGAGGACGGACGACACCCCTCGGCCGCCGGTGCGAAGGTGTTGCCCTCGGCCAGAACAGGGGGGTACACGTGCAAGCCTCGCCGGAGCTCGCTCCGCTGCTCGACTTCAGCCCCTACCGGCTGCTCACCGAACCCGACTCCGTCCACCGGCGGATGCGTACCGAACCACCGGTGCGTTTCGTCCGGGAGGAGACCGGGTTCTCGTACTGGCTGGTCTCCCGGTACGCGGAGGCCCGCGAGGCCCTCGCCGCACCCGGGCTCTCCAACGACCCGCGACGGCTGGGCCACCCCGCCGCCCACGACGCGTACTCCCCGATGGCGAACAACGACCCGCCGGACCACACCCGGTTGCGCCGCCTCGTCTCGCACGGATTCACCCGGCGCCGGGTGGCCGCGCTCGCGCCCTCGGCGGAGCGGGTCGTCGGCGAACTCCTCGACGCCGTGGCCCCGGCCGGCCGCGCCGACGTCATCGCGGACCTCGCGTTCCCCCTGCCGGTGCTCGTCATCTGCGAGCTGCTCGGTGTGCCCACCGGGGACCGGGCGGCCTTCCGCGCCTGGGCCGACCACACCCTGTCCACGACCGCGGGCCCGCGCACCCGCGAGGAGCGCTCCCGGCGGCTGCACCGGTACTTCACCCGGCTGATCGCCGCGAAGCGCGCCGCCCTGCGGGCCTCGTCGTCCCCCGACGAACAACCCGATCTGCTCAGCGCCCTCCTCGTCGCACAGGAGCAGGACCACAGCCTGACGGACGAGGAACTCGTGGGCCTGGCCGTGCTGTTGCTGGTGGCCGGTCACGAGACCACGACCAACCTGATCGGCAACGGCCTGCTGACCCTGCTCCGCCACCCGGACCAGCTGCACCGGCTCCGGGAGGAGCCGTCCCTGCTGCCCGCCGCGGTGGAGGAGCTGCTGCGGTACGAGGGCTCGGCCGGCCAGTCCTCCCTGCGCGTCGCGGTCGAGGACACCGTCATCGGCGGCACCCTGATCCCGCGCGGATCCGTCGTCAACATCGGCCTCTCCCTGGCCAATCGGGACCCCTTGGTCTTCCCCGGCTCCGACGGCCTGGACCTCGGGCGGCAGCCCAACCCGCACCTGGCGTTCGGCCACGGCATCCACTTCTGCCTCGGCGCACCCCTGGCCCGGATGCTCGCGGCCACGGCCTTCGGAGCGCTGCTCGGCCGGCTGGCGAACCTCGCCCTGCGGGTGGCCCCGGAGGAGCTGCGGTGGCGGCAGATCAGCATCCTGTGCGGGCTCACCGCACTCCCCATTTCCTTTGATCCAGAGTTTCGTGAAACGAGTGGTTCGTGACGATCAGCGATCCGATGGCGGCGGCCAACCTCTACCGCCTCGCCTTCGGCTTCATCCCCGCACAGATGGTCCACGTCGCGGCCCGGCTGGGCCTGCCGGACGCGCTCGCCGAAGAGGACCTCTCCCCCGCCGAACTGGCGCGGCGGACCGGCGCGCACGCCCCCTCGCTGCACCGCCTGCTGCGCGGCCTCGCCTCGCTCGGCCTGGTGGAGGAGACCGCGACCGGCACCTTCCGGCTGACCCCGGCCGGTGCCCCGCTGCGCGCGGACGTGCCCGGCTCCGTCCGCCCCATGCTCATGCCGTACTTCTCCCAGGCCGTCTGGTCCTCCTGGGGCCGGCTGCTGGACTCCGTGCGCACCGGGGAACCGTCGGTGGAGTCGGTCACCGGCGGGTCGGTGTTCGCCCACTTCGCGGCCGAGCCCGAACTCGCCGCCGAGTTCCACGCCGCGATGGCCGTGAGCGCGGGCGCGGAGGCGGAGGCCATCGCCCGGCTGTACGACTTCACCGGCGTGGGCACCGTCGTGGACGTCGGCGGCGGGTCGGGCACCCTGCTCGCCGGGGTGCTGGGGAGCCGTCCCGGGCTGCGCGGGGTCCTCGTCGACACCGCTTCCGGGGTGTCCTCCGCCCCGGCCGTCCTGGAAGCCGCCGGCGTGGCGGACCGCTGCGAGGTCACCGCCGGGGACTTCCTGGATTCCGTGCCCGCCGGCGGCGACCTGTACGTGTTCAAGAGCGTGCTGCACGACTGGGACGACGAGAGCTGCGTCCGGATCCTGCGCAACTGCCGCGAGGCCATGGCGGCCGGAGCCCGGGTGCTGATCGTCGAGGTCGTCGCGCCCGCGGTCGTGGACGGCACCACCGACCCCTTCCTCACGGTGAGCGACCTCAACCTCTTGGTGCTGACCCGCGGCCGGGAGCGGACCGAGGAGGAGTTCGCGCGCCTGCTGGACGCCGCCGGGCTCCGCCTGACCCGCGTCGGCGACGCGGTCGGCTTCAACGGCTACCGGATGATCGAGGCCGCCCCGGCGACGGCGGGGGACGGCGCCGCATGAAGACGACGAAGGAAACCGCGACGTTGACCCCGCACCCCATCGAGGCCGACGGCCACGAAGTAGGCCCCACCACCCTGCGGCGGCTGGCCGCCGCCTGGCCCAGGCGGGCCACCGTACGCACCGACATGCACAAGATCACCGGCTACGAGGAGTACGACCCGGAGCTCCTCGACTACCCGGTCGCGCTGATGCCGTTCGGCGAACACCCCGACTTCCGGGCCGCGTCCGAGGACAAGCGCCGCAGGGTGAACACCCTCGGCTGGATCGCGTACAACGAACGCGTGGTCGCCGCCGAGGAGTTCGTCGTCAACCCGACCTTCGAGAAGCTCGGCCGCGCCGTCTTCCCCGGTGTGGACCGGTTCGAGGTCAAGGAGGTCGTGCGGCAGTCCTACATCGACGAGGTCTGGCACACCT
This sequence comes from Streptomyces sp. NPDC029216, assembly GCF_040648015.1. Taxonomy (NCBI): domain Bacteria; kingdom Bacillati; phylum Actinomycetota; class Actinomycetes; order Kitasatosporales; family Streptomycetaceae; genus Streptomyces; species Streptomyces sp. NPDC029216. The sequence continues at coordinate 59,277 of NZ_JBEZWL010000027.1, forward strand.
ACATGCACATGCTCGGCACCCAGCGCACCCGGGAGGCCCGGCAGGTCACGGAGGAGCCCGAACCCGAGCACCCGGTGACCAACCGTCTCCTGTACCGCGCGGAGGGGGCGGCCGGCGAGCGCTGGCAGAAGGACCTCCTCTACCTGCTGTGGACCACGGTCGGCGAGGTCAGCGTGAACGCCTTCCTCGACCTGATGGCCCAGGACACGACCGTGCAGCCGATGCACTCACTGATCGCCCGGCTGCACGCCCGCGACGAGTCCGCGCACGGCCCCGTGATGATCGAGGTCATGAAGGACGTCTTCGTCCATCTCTCCCGTGAGCAGCAGGACTTCTTCATCGCCTCGCTGCCCGCCGGCATCACCGCCTTCTGCGCGGAGGACTTCGACTGGTGGCTGAAGGTGCTGGAGTTCACCGGGATCCCCAAGGCCCGCGACATCATCGAGGACTCCCGCACCGGCGGCGGCAGGCTCTCCGAGCTGCTCGTCACCGACTTCAGCGGGGTACGGCGGCTGTGCCGGGAGCTCGGGATCGAGGACCGGGTGGACTTCGACCTCGCGGCCGGGACCACCGGCCGTACGGGGAGGACCGCGTGATCCTCACAGGTCCCGAGATCACCGACGCGGCGGCCGACGGGCGCATCGTCATTTCGCCGTTCCGGCCGGAGCAGGTCAACCCCAACAGCTACAACGTCTGCCTGGGCGAGCGGCTGCTGACTTACACCGACGAGGTCATCGACGCCTACCGTCCCAACCCGACGCGCGAGATCGTGATCGGGGAGGAGGGCTACGTCCTGGAACCCGGGCAGCTCTACCTCGGCCACACCGTGGAGAGCGTCGGCTCCGACCTGTACGTGCCGCTGCTCTTCGGGCGTTCCTCGGTCGGCCGTCTGGGGCTCTTCGTGGAGATCACGGCCCCCATCGGGGACATCGGCTTCCATGGCCAGTGGACGCTGATGCTGTCGCCGGTCCGGCCCCTGCGGGTGTACCCCGGCATGAAGATCGGCCAGATCATGTTCTTCGTGTCGCTCGGGCGGGTCGACCTCTACGAGGGCAAGTACCAGTCCTCGGACGGCCCGCAGGCGTCCCGCTACTGGAAGGACGCACCGGTACCGACGCCATGATCCTCACCCGCGAAGCCATCCTGACCGCCGTCGAGCGGGGCGACATCGCCATCGAGCCCTTCGACGCCGACCGGGTCTCCCCCAACGCCTACGACTGGCACCTCGGCGACCGGATCCGCGTCTGCGAGGGCGAGGAGCTGGACGCGGCCGCGGCCACCCGCGTCAGCGAACACGTCATCCCGCCGGAGGGCATGGTCCTGGAGCCGGGCGTGCTCTACCTGGGCGTCACGCACGAGCGCACCCACTCGGAGCGCTACGCCCAGATGATCAACGGGGACCGCAGCCTGGGCGCCCTGGGCATCTGGGTCCACGTGTCCGCTCCCCTGGGCCACGTGGGCCACTCCATCAACTGGACCCTGGAGATCCGGGTGGCCCGGCCCGTCAGGGTCTACCCCGGTATGCCCTTCGGGAAGATCGTGTTCCTGTCCACCGCCGGGGCGACCACCAGCTACCAGCACGTGGGCCGCAAGTACACGCGGACGGCCGGGATCGACATCTCGCGGCTGTACGAAGAGCTGCGGGGCACCGGGTGAGGGTACTGACCGGCCTCGACCTGCCCTGGGGCAGCCCCGGGGGCAGCGTCGAGCTGCTCCGGGACCTCTACCTGGATCCGGACGGCCCTCTGGGCGCGTCGGACGTGTTCATGCTGGCTCCGGACGGCGGACCCGTACCGACCCCGGACCCGACGCCCACCCTGCTCGACGTACCGGGCAAACAGCTGGACGGCCGGGGGTTCTGGTCGTACGTCGGCCGGCTCACCGAGGAGCTCACCCTGCGCTTCGCGCCGGGCGATCACGACGTGCTGCACCTCCAGCACCTCGCCTTCGGGGCCACTCCGGCACTGCTGCGGGCCTTCCCGAAGCACCCCGGCATCGCCCTGGTCCACGGGACGGACCTGCTGTTCGCCGCCGAGCACCCCACGCAGGCCGACGTCCTGCGGGAGGCCACGACGGCCGCCCGGGCCGTCGTGGTGCCGACCGCCGCGATGGCCGATCAGCTGCGGCTCCTCACCCCGGTCGAGTCCGGCCGTGTCGTCCACATCCCCTGGGGCGTCCCCGACCGGCTGCTGCACCGGCCGCCGGTACGCCCGGTGCGCGACGACGGAGACCTGCGGGTCCTCTACGCCGGGCGGCTGACGGCGGAGAAGGGCGCGTCCCAGCTGGTCTCCGCCCTCGCCGGCACGCCGGGCCTGACCCTCAGCATGGCGGCCCCCGCCGCCGAGTTCCGGCGGCTCGCCGAGGTCGTGGACCTGTCCACCACGCGCTACCTCGGCTGGCTGAGCCGTCCCGCCCTGTGGGCCGCCTTCGCCGAGCACGACCTGCTGGTGATCCCCTCGGCGAAACTGGAGGCGTTCGGCCTCACCGCCATCGAGGCACAGGCCTGCGGGCTGCCCGTCGCCTATCAGCCCGTGCCGGGGCTGATCGACGCCCTCGGTGACTCCGCCCTGCCCCTCGACGTCCTCGCCGACCCCCACCGGGCCCGGGCGACCCTCACCGGGCTCGCCTCGGACCGAAGCGCCCTGGAGGACCTCCGGGCCGCCGGCCGGTCCAACGCCGCGCGGTACCCGCTGTCCGAGACCGCACGTGGACTGGCTTCCCTCTCGGCCCGGTTGGCCTGACCGACTCCCCCCACTCCGACACCGAAGGACCCGCGCATGTACGCAGCAGCGCTGTTCGACCTGGACGGCACGCTGATCGACACGGAACCCCGCAGCCGTGAGGCGTGGACGCGCCTCTTCCGCAGCCACGGCGTTCCGTTCGACGAGCACACGATCCGGGGCTTCGCCGGCCGGCCGGGCAGGGAGGCGCTGCTCGACCACGTCCACCGCTTCGCCGGCCGGACCGTCGACGAACTGTTCGCCGAGGCCCTGCACTACACGACTCTGCCCGACATGCCCGCCGTCGAACCGGTGCCCGGCGCCGTCGAGCTGGTCGTACGGCTGCGCGCCTCGGGCGTACCCGTGGGCCTGGTCACGTCCGGGACCCGCGACTACGCCCGCGCCGAGCTCACGGCCATCGGGGCGCTCTCCCACTTCGACGTCATGGTCACGGCCGACGACGTGACCCGCGGGAAGCCGGACCCGCAGGGCTACCTCGCCGGCTGCGCCGCGCTCGGCGTGGACCCGTCGGCCACCGTGGTGTTCGAGGACGCGCCGGCCGGTGTGGCCGCGGCCAAGGCGGCCGGCGCGCGCGTCGTGGCCATCGCCTCCGACCACAACCGCGCGGCACTGCACGCCGCCGACCTGCTCGTCCCCCACCTCCTGGACCTCGCGTGGCCGCCGGAGTTCGGGACGCCGGCCGGCGCGGCACGGGCGGAGGGCTGACATGGCGGCGGATCCCGTACTGGAAGTGGTCGTCACCTCCGCGGCGGAGGCCGTGGCCGCCGTCGCCGGCGGCGCCGACCGGCTGGAAGTGGCCACGGACATGCACGCCGACGGCATGACACCGGAGCTCGCCGAGTTCCTCCGCGTCCGGCAGTCGGTGGACGTCCCGCTGCGGGTCATGCTCCGGGATCACGGCGGCTTCCGGGCGGCCGACGCGGACCGGCTGCGCGACACGGCCCGCGCCCTGCGGGCCGCGGGCGCCGACGCGTTCGTCCTCGGTTTCCTGACCTCGGACGGCGCCGTGGACCCGGTCGCGATGGACACCGTCCTGTCCGGGGTGGCCGGCTGCCGCTGGACCTTCCACCGTGCCATGGACCACGCCGCCGACCGCGCCGCGGTCCGCGCAGTCCTCGGCGCCCTGCCCGGCCTGGACACCGTCCTCACCGCCGGCTCCGCGACCGGCGTCGCGGACGGCATGCACGTCCTCCTCTCGGAGCCTCCCGTGCTCGCCCCCGCCGTCCGCGTCATGGCCGGCGGCGGTCTCCTCCCCCGGCACGTCCCCGCTCTGCGGGCGCACGGCGTCCACGCCTTCCACCTCGGCACCTCCGTACGCCACGGCGGCTGGGACACCCCCATCGATCCGGCCGCGGTCCGTCGCTGGCGGGACCTCCTCGACACCGCCCCCGAGGAGCCGCGCTCCCATGCCCTCTGAGACGACCCCGCCGGCCCGCCCGTGCGAGTTCTGCGACATCGTGTCCGGCCGCCTGCACGCGGAGATCCTCTACGAGGACGACGCCACGGTCGCCTTCCTCGACAACACGGCGGTGATGGAGGGCCACACCCTCGTCATCCCCCGCCGTCATGCCACCGACGTCTGGGACATTCCCGAGGACGACGCCGCCGCCGTCATGCGCACCGCCCACCGGATGGCCGGGGTCCTGCGCGAGGTCTTCGCCCCGGAGGGAATGACGCTGTTCCAGGCGAACCGCAGTGCCGGCTGGCAGGACGTCTTCCATCTCCACGTCCACCTCGTCCCCCGCCGCGAAGCCGACCACCTGCACCGCCCCTGGCAGGCCACCCGGGCCGACGACGCCGTCCTCGCCGCCACCCGCCGCCGGATCCTCGGCCCCGGCGCAGCCGCACCCCGTTCCCCCCGCCCGCTCCCATGAGGAATGATCCCGTCATGCAGCCCCCTCACCTCCCGACGACCGAGTCGGCCGTCCGCGCGATACGCGAGATCGCCCAGGAGTACCGCCTGACGATGAGCGTCACCGACGACATCGGCGCGGACCGGACCTCACGCCGCACCGCCGCCGGCATCGCCACGGTCCTCGACCCCGACGGCTCCCTGCCGCACGAAGCGTTCGTCGACCTCGGCGGCACCCCCACGGTCAGCGTCCGTCTCTTCCCCGAAGACGACGCGAACATCTCGGTGGACCACGTCGAGTTCCACGACGTCCCCCGCGACGCGGTCCCCGCCTTCCTCCGCTCCGTCTACGGCGGCCTCGCCTACACGAAGAGCCGGTTCTTCCCGCCCGGCCTGTGGCTGGTCGTCCCCCTCCCCGGCGACACGACGCACAAGGAACTCGTCACCCTCACAAACCCCAGCCCCTGGCTCCTGCAGATCTCCCGCAACGCCTGACGCGGCCGGCGTGAGCGACGCTGGTTGCCCATGTACAGCCGAAGTCGTTGGTTTTGGCATATGAACGAGGGGTACGCCGCGGATCCGGCCAAGACCGCCCAGGACATCATCTCCCTGCTCGAACCTGCCGGTCTCGCACGCGAGGACGTGCTCCGCGTGGAGGGCGAAGGCGGCCTCTCGTAGTCCTGGACCAGCTGGGGCGACGTCGCAGGGTTCGCCGGTGCCGCCGGCCACCCGGGCGGGTGGGCAGGCCCACACCGGGGAAGGGGGCTCGCGCCCACATTTCAAGACGGGGATGCCCAGGATGCGGGCGAGCCCTTGCTGCGGCATGTGACATCGGACAGTATTCCTATTAATCCGATGGGAAAGGGGGAGTTCCCGCGGACAGCTCGCTTCCGTGACTCCTCACGTGGCCACGGCCCGGCCGGGTCCGCCAACGACGTTCCGGAGCAGCCCACATGACCACCGAGGAGAAGCACCACACCCTCCTGCGTGCCGCCCGCGACGTGGCAGACGACCTCGCAGCGGACGCCATCGCCCGCGACCAGGCGGGCCGGCCGCCGATCGACGAGAAGGCACGGCTGCGCGAGGCGGGCCTGCTGGCGGCCCTCACGCCGCCCGGACCGGGCGGCGGGACGGACTGGCGTACCGGGTGCGCCGTCATCCGGGACATCGCGGCGGCGGACAGCTCCGTCGGCGAGATGCTCGCCCGGCACTTCGTCCACACCTGGAGCGGACGCTTCTACGCGGGTCATCACCGGGCGACCGCCCTCGAAGAGGAGTCACTGCGCGAGCAGTGGCTGTGGACGGGTGCGGTCCGCGCCCTCGCACCCGACGAAGGCGGCCACGCCCCGGACCTCATCCTGAGGCGGCGCAACACCGGCTACGTGCTGCACGGCCGCCGGCCCGTCGAGACGGCGGTGACCGTCGCCGACCAGATCGCGGTCGACGCCGTCTGCGCCACCACCGGTGACATCCTGGTCGTACGGATCGCTCCCGGCGCACGCGGCGTGACCGTCGACACCGCCCCCGACCGTCTCGGCCAGCGCGTCGCCGGCGCGGGTTCGCTGATCCTGGACCGCGTCGCCGTCGCGCCCGAACGGCTCCTGGGGCGCAGGCCGCATGACGAGGAGTCGGCCGCGCCCTTCACCACGCTCGCCGAGCCGGCGCTCCGGCTCGCCCTGTGCCATGTCGGCCTGGGCATCATGGAGGGCGCCCTCACCGAGGCGCGCGACCTGAGCAGGCGCGGCCGTGGACACCGCCGGCCCGGCGAGGACCCCGACCTCCTGCTGACGTACGGGGAGCTCGCCTCCGCCGCGCAGACGGCCACCGCCGTCGTCCACCGGGCGACGGCAGCGATGGCGCGGGCCCTCGACCCGGGCTCCCCCCTCGACGCCGAAGAGCCCGCGACCGTCACCTCCCTGGTCGGCACGGCCGAGACCGTGACCGCGAAGGCCGCCCTGGAGATCACCGCGCGGGTACTGGAGCTGGCCGACGCCCCGGGCCTGGACCGCTTCTGGCGCAACGCGCGCGTGCTGACCGCCCACCACCCGGCCACCCGCCGCCTGCGCTCCATCGGCGAGCACTACCTCAACGCCTCCCACCGCGCCGTGGCGGCCGCCTTCCACTGACGCGACGCAGGTCAAAGCCGTACGGGATAATGTCCACATGCGGATCTCGGCCAGGGCAGACTACGCGGTGCGCGCCGCACTACAGCTCGCGGTGTCACAGGAGGGCGGGCCGGTGAAGGCCGAAGCCATCGCCGACGCCCAGGACATCCCCCACAAGTTCCTCGAGGGCATCCTGAACGACATGCGCCGGGGCGGCCTCGTGCTCAGCCAGCGCGGCGGCAACGGCGGCTACCGCCTGGCCAAACCCGCCCAGTCCATCAGCATCGCGGACGTCATCCGCGTCGTGGACGGACCGCTCGTCTCGGTGCGCGGGGTCCGGCCCCCGGACCTGTCCTACACCGGGCCCGCCGAGTCGCTGCTGCCGTTGTGGATCGCCCTGCGGTCGAACGTGCGGGAGATCCTTGAGGGGGTCACGCTCGCCGACGTCGCCGCGTCCAGCCTGCCCGCTGGCGTATCCGCACTGACCCACGTCCCCGGCGCCTGGACCAATCCCTAGTCCCGCTACCCCTCCCCACCTGCACTTTCTCAGCTGACAAGACGCTGACGTCCACGATATGGGCAACCTCTTGGGGCAGGTGCCGCCGTCTGCCAAGATGCCTACCAAGTCAGTGGGAAAACTAGGAATCAGGGAGGTGGCCGCTGTGCGCGCACCGCACCGGGCGGGCCGCCCGCTCGCTCCTCTCACCTCTCGGCGCCACATCGACCTGGTCCGTACGTCCAGCGCCATCTGTCAGGCTTCCTGACCTCCTTCCCCGGCCCGGCACCCATCTGCCCCCCGGGCCCCCTCGGCCGCCTGCGCCCCGCACCACGTCGATCCGCGGTGCGCCACCCCTGCGGCCTCCCCCTCTCCGCTCCCGCGACATTCCGCGACACCTCCCCGTACCAGCCTGCGCCGGCAGCATCAGCGGCGACGGCCGGTGGCGGGTGCCACCCGACCCGTGAAAGGACACCTCCGTGTCTGCCGCCAGACCGCTCACCACCCTTCGCATCATCGCCGTCACAGCGGCCCTTCCCCTCCTGCTCACGGCCTGCGGCTACGGTTCCGAGGCGAAGAAGGAGGACGACAAGGCCAATGTCGCGGCCACTGACGGCGCTAAGAAGCTGTCCGCTTCCGAGGTGCGT